>JAKORR010000024.1 GCA_029777735.1 Armatimonadota bacterium
CCTCAACCTGCTCCAACGCCTGCTCTGCTTCTTCCAGGCGTCCTTCAGCGTCAGTCAGACGGCTCCTGGCATCGACGAGTTGGTTCTCGGCAGTCGTCAGCCGCTGCTCGGCGGCACCCAGGCGATCCTCGGCCTCCGCCAGTTGTGTCTCAGCATTGTCGAGCCGGCCCTCAGCATCATCCAGACGCTGCTCCGCACCGGACAAGCGGTTCTGCGCCTCCTGCAATCCGCTCTCGGCCTGCTCAAGGCGCGACTGCGCGTCCTGGATTTCGCTCACAAAGTCCTGATCAAGGTATTCACGCCTCAACTGGTCAACGACGTCTTCGGCAAGGCTCACCTTGCCTGGCTTCCTAGGCGGCGTCGGGTCGCTGGGCTCACTGTGAATTCCGGTCCTGCTCACCGCAATGATGCGGTACCTGTATTCCAAATCCTGGTCCAATGCAGGGTCTTGATCCGTGTAAAGTGCGCTGCGAACTTCGGCGTTAACCACAACCCAGGTCTGGAACCCATCGGCACTCGAAGCGCGCTCCACGATCCAGTGCGATAGTGGTGGCGGCGGCGAGTGACGATCCCACGTGAGGACAAAGCCTCTCAAAACAGGTATCGCCATAAGTCCCGTAGGCTTAGCCGGTACGGTTTCATCCCTGGGCGTCGCGATTGTAGCTTCAGTTGACCACTCTCCAACAGTGCCGCGGCCGTCGATGGTGGCTACCTGTACGCCGTAATCCGCGTCGGCAAGTAGCCCGTAGAAGGTAGCGGACGTCTCTGTGGTTTCCTGATACTGGTATTCATCGGTACCAAGCCGCCGGACTCGCACGGCATAGCGGTCGTTGTAGCGCCTGTCGGGGCGCTGCCATGAAGCCTTGACGTATGCTGTCGTACCTTGCTCTACTTCCTCTACCCCTGTCGATTAGGTGACGGTGACCGCCGGCGGCCGGGAATTGGTTATCCAGTCTCCGGGCGTATACGGCTGCTTGACGCCCTCCGTGGCCAGCCGCTC
>JAKORR010000214.1 GCA_029777735.1 Armatimonadota bacterium
CATGGAAGTTAGCCTCAAAGCTGTGGCAATGGACAACCTTCGGCTTGGAGTCCGCAATAGTCGCGGCGACGGCTCGAGTGGTTTGGAAGGAATGGGAATGCTTGGGGACACCTAGTACCCCGGACGAAATTCCCCTCTCCTCCAGAACGCCCTGCAGAGGTCCTCCGTCGGTAAGGGCCCGCACAGTGCAAGCAGCGCCAAGGTCGCGCAGGGTACTTGCCATGGCCAGGACCGAGGCACTCACACCCCCCAGGCTCAGGTTGGTCGTCATGATCAGGACCGAGAGGCCTTTCAGGTCTTGGCCGGCGGCTCGGATGGGCTCGGGATGGTCCATGGGTCTTCACAGGGCAGCTCGGGAGCGGCAGAAGGAGCGCCTTTCCTCAGCCCTTCGTTGTCAGGCTGTAAAGCTCCAGGAGCCTCTGGCGGTACGCGGGAAGACTAAACTCCTCCTCAGCCTGGCGACGGGCAGCTGCGCCCAGGCGTTCACGCAGGGCTGGATCGTCGGCAAGCTGGAGGAGGGCCTCGGCCAGTCGAACCCAGTCGCCCACGGGAGTTAGCAGACCCGTCTCGCCCTGCCGCAGATAGCCCGCCGGTCCCATAGTCGCCGTGCTTACCACAGCCTTACCCGCGGCCATGGCCTCCTTGACAGCGATGCCGTCGGTTTCCTGCCGGGAGGGCTGGACAAAGAAGTCCAGGGCACTGAGGATCTGTACCACGTCCTCTCGCGGGCCGGTAAAGACCACATGGTCCGAGATACCCAGCCGTTGGGCTAGGTCCTGTGCCTGCAGCAGATGCTTGCCTCCACCAACAAGCACCAGCCGCGCCTTGGGCTTGTGGCGCAGAAGCAAAGCGAAGGCCCGAAGCAGCACATCCTGGCCCTTGTGAGGCGCGAAGCCGCCTACTGCACCAATCACTGGTTCGGCATCGTCCAAACCCAGCTCCTCGAGAACCGCTTCGGACCTGGGCTGCGGCCGGAAGACGTCGGTATCGACAG
Organism: Armatimonadota bacterium; assembly: GCA_029777735.1. Taxonomy (GTDB): domain Bacteria; phylum Armatimonadota; class Zipacnadia; order Zipacnadales; family FEN-943; genus JAKORR01. The sequence goes on from JAKORR010000214.1 coordinate 995, forward strand.
CGTTGGGCAACACGAAGACCTGCTCGGGCTTGTAGCCACACCTTCGGCAGTATAGCTCGGCCAGGCCTCGCGAGACGGCGACCATTTGATCGACTTCGCGCCGTAGCCACCGGTTCGCGAGCACTCTGTGCACCCGTAACCGTGCGTCGTGCTGTGTGATGAAAAGCCAAGGTACAGAAGCTCGCCGTCGCGCCGCCGATGCATGGAAGTTGGGCTCGTAGTTATGACTGTGAACGACCGTCGGTTTCTCGCGCCGCAGCAACTCCGCAACGCTGTTCGTAGATCGCCACGAAAGAGTGTGCTTGCTCACACCAAGGACGTGCGACTCAATGCCCGCCCTGGCCAGTTCCTCGGCCAGTACTCCGCCACCGCAGAGTGCCCAGACCTGGCATCGCGCCCCGAGATCGGCTAACGAGACCGCCAGGGTCTCCATAGCCTTGTTGGCCCCGCCCAGAGTCAGGTCGGTTACGAGAATCAGCACCGAGATTCCGTCGAGCGGGGAAACGCTCATAGTTTAGTTGTAAGGTTGAAATAGTCTGAGGCCGGCGCCTCTGATGTTGGAACCTTACTGCTCCGGAGAGCGGCAGTCAACACGATGGGAACAGTCGGGCTCGCTGAGATACGCCACAAGTTTCGATTGCCAAACAGCACCACCGGACGGATCCTGAGCCTGGCCGGCGCTACTTGGTTGGAGCACATGTTGAGATGAGCGATGGCTAGCCCGTCTTGGTCAAATCTCACCGCAGTCTATTGCAGCTTCCAGTTGAGCAGCCTCCCGGCAGGCGTGCACGAGAACTCCACGTGCACCGACGTGAGGCTCGGTCGCTACATCGTGTAGGTCGAGGGATGCTCGGGGCCAGAAGCTTTCTGCTAGGTCACGATCACGACGAGACAGTGACTAGGAACACCGCGGTCGTGGAGCTTAGGCTCTCCTTCAAAGTGTTATCACCGGCAAGTGGTTCCGCGGCGACAGGGTGGTGGACAGCGACAGGCACCTACACAGCTAGAACTACGTCGGAGTGGCCCATCTGCCTGCCAAGGCAAGGAGCTTTCGACCGCTCAAGCACCATAGGAGGCGGTTGTTTGAGCCAGACGTCGGAGCGGGCGCGCCGCTGCGCAGTGTGCGCGCCGCTTTGCCGGAATGCTTGAGGGCCTCCCTGCCGGCAGAAAACCCCCCTTGCCTGGCCACGGCCATAACTCATCCTACTCGATTTCTACCTCACTCACCCACATCAGGCCCTTGCGGTCGGCTGGTCCCCCTAGCGGCGGCTGATACACACGCACCCGCTGTGCCTTGAGGCTGGTTACGCGAATCACTGTCACGCCTCGCTCGGCGTCCGTGTGCACGTCTTGCCCGTCCACGGGTACCCATTCCCCCTTGCGCCAGACCTGCAGCGTCACCTCGCGCGAGACCCACAGCGTGAAGGTACCCGGCTGCGTCCCGGCATCCTTGGCCCACCACAGACACACTTCCTTGACAACCCTGGGCTGAGGCAGCCTCAATTCGATCCAATGCGCCTTCTCGTTCTCGTCGGAAGCCCAAGCGACCTTCGCCCAATTCGCCTCTGCCGGGTTGATGAGCCCATCCGTCAGCGGTAGGGCGCTATACCCGTCATACAGGCTGTCCACTAGCACCACGGTACCGGGCGGGACCTTGCCCGAGCGTGCTGTGTACTCGCCCACACCTGGCGCCGCTTTCCGCTCAGCCCCCAGCGTTGCCTGCTCCGTCAGACGCGACGGTCGTTGCGCTGCCTGGGACCTGCCAGTGTCACAGGCCTCAGCCAGGCGCAGGTGCCACCGCAGATCCTCCACATCACGCAGCGTGCGCTCGCCGTCCGCGCCCCAGTTCGCTCGACGTACAGCAGTCTCAATCGCCGCGAGGAGCTGCTCGGCTGCGGCAAAGTTCCACGGGCCCGCCGGTGATGTGAGAAGTGCTCTCAGGCGCGTGAACTGCTCGTTGATGCCGCCCGGTTCCCTCTCTTCGACCAAGGGACGCCCCTCGGCGACCTCGAAACCAGGCCGCCTCAGCAAGTTCTCCTCCGGCTTGTCGGCAAGAGCCACACGCACATCGTCATACCACACTCGGCCCGTATGGTTACCCCGAAACAGCAAGTACACATTCACCCGCGCAATTGGCTTCTCGGGCTTCAACAGCCGTTCGCCGTACTGCCACTCATGTGTGCCTGTCGCAAACTCCACCGTTTGGCCATAGAGTGACGTACCATCTGTGTAGTAGCAGTCCACATATAGCGCATACCCACTGTCCTGCACGCCGGTGACGTTTTCGGCCTTGCTCCAAGCCGAGGCGATGAGGGGTGCGGGGTGCTCCTGGTTCAGGTCGAAACTCTGACTGGCGCCTGCCGCGCCGCCCGGCTTGTCAAGGTTCGCCTCGAGACACAGGCCCCCCTCGCGACCAGGGCTAACGATCTTCGCGCCGCCCTCACCGTACGGACGCCAAGGACTCAGGCTCGTGCCTGCCAGACGGCTCGCCTCTATGTACCGATCACGTCTCTCTAGCAAGTCGCGGGCGCGCTCCACACATGTCGCCGCTTGGGTTCCTCGGTCTCCCAATGCCCAGACCTGCAGGTCCTCGGCGCCCAATGACGTCCCCAGCGCCACGCCTGCGGGCTCGATGTGGCCCGTGATCAACTCCACAGCCAGCCCACCTTGCACCTTGTCCTGCAACGGCTGGCTCAACCGTACCGTCACGTCGCGGGCGGCTCCCGTGGTCCCTCCTTCCTCACCCGGATCCGTCGACAGTGTGAGATACGTCAAGCCGCTCTCTCGCGGCCCAAAGCGTTCGATATACACAGTTCCCCCGTCAACCATCGCCTCGGGCACTGGCTGCCAACCGGCTCGAGCAATCTCTCTCGCCAGAGGCATATAGCGCCGGAACAGCCTCCTGTCGCGGTCAAACCACTCCGGGTGCTCCCAGTAGCTCGACCCAGGATTGTCCCCAGAGGGCGAAATGTCGAAAAAACCGAACAGGATCCCGTAGGCCGCGCACCGCCGCATGTAGGTCTCGATGTGCGCGGACGTGTACTGCCGAAAGTCCGCCTTCACCAGCGTGCAGAAGGGTTTGGTGTAGGCGTAGGCTCGGATCGCACGCGACTGGCCACGCCCCATGTTGATACCCAGCTCGCCTCCGAGTACGTCGATGTATGGCATTACATAGGCAAAGGCCGACAGGCTGCCGTCGTTGAGCATCGTCAGCTTGCCGGTCCCGCTCAGCGCCTCGTGAATGCTCTGAGCCCATTCTACCGACGAGAACAGGTTGTAGTTCACCGGGAAACCCTTCACAGCATCCCACAAGAGCAGATGATTCGCCGCCTTCAGGTGCTCGGGCGCATAGTCCAACCCCGCGGCGACGCCGTCGTAGTAGACGCCATCAATGCCCTTTGGGAAGGGCATCTCCAGGACCCGCTTCACCAATCCCTCCGCCATGGCCTTACCGTAAGGCAAGTCCGGGTCCATGCAGGCCTGGCAGAAGAAATCCCCGTAGGTCTTCTCGGGCCGGTAGTCGATTTTGCCCTCGCTGTTCCTGATACCGCACACATCCCAGACGCCTTCAATACCCGTGTGTTGAGCCGCTACTTTGTTGAAGGCATCCACGATCGTCTCGTAGGGCGGCAACGGCTCCGTCCCCCGCTTGTAGCCCGACACGTTCGCGAACTCACCAGCACAGTGGAAGTAGACGAAGCTTAGGACGCCCAGCGCGTCATCGAAGGCCGCGTTCGGCGCCCCTTCCTGGTACGCAAAACCAAACTCGTCGACATTGGGCAGAGCAGCCAAGTCCCTGAAGGGCATCCACCCGCCGAAGACCTTTGCCCTGACCTCCCAGTCGCCCGGCCACAGGGCATAACAACGCTCCAGACCCGCCCTCATCCCGGCACCTTCGCCTGTGCCCCACAGGAACCACAGCGAGAAGCCGGCCTCCCGCGGCGGTGCTGTGTACTCACTCAGAGCCAGATCGACCTCGGCAGTCATCAGTGGCGTGGCCCCGCCGAGTGCCGTAAATCGGCTCACGATCATTTCGCTGGGGCGACGCGCTAGACCCATCCACTCTTTCCCTCGGCTTACGACGCCGAGCGGATAAATCGAGTACCGACCGTACTGGGGCTTCTCATCGACGTTCGCGAACTCGGGCAGGCCTGGCAGACCGCGTAGGGCGGCAGTATTGCTCACAGGCGTCACGCCCAAGGGCTTGTGCACGTCCTGGTCGATCCATCCTTCCCAGCTCTCGCCAGCGGGCAGGGTCAATTCGAGGCGAAGCACCAAGCCCCGATCGCGGCCCGTCGCGTCACGCAGGGCAACCCTCATCTCGGTCCCACCCTCACGGGCCAGATACTCCACGTCCAGCGAGAGCCCGACATCCTTGAGATCGGCCGTCAGCCTGCCCCCGACTGTGAGCTTCTTCGGATCGTCCTGCACAGAGGTCGTCTTGCCGTCGGCAGCATCAATGATCACCCACCGCATCTCCACGGGCTGCGGAGTGGTGACAAGGCTCGTTTGAGCCAGAAGCGACAGTCCTAGTACCATCCCGGTCATAGCCAGGTCCCCCAAGTGTGATAGTTGGCGGTCGGTCAGTTCACCCCCGAGGACTACCCTACCTACGGTGGCAATGCCCAGGTGCTGTTCACGATCTAGGGCGCGAGCGCCCTTGCTCCCGCCGGAAGCATAGAGGCCTGGCCGGCCGGTACCAAGTAGGCTGCCGTGGCAAACCGGCCCGCGCTGCCTTTGTTGAGCACTCCGCTGATTCTTACCCGATAGTCACCAGGCGCAGACAGCGTCACCTTCAGCCCACAGATCTCCCCGTCACTTGGGCCCAAGTCTCCCTCCACAACCGTGTTGCCC
>JAKORR010000215.1 GCA_029777735.1 Armatimonadota bacterium
ATGCCCGGAGCGGTCTGGACCTACCCCGAACCTCGACACCTGAAGAAGGCGACTGCCGACAGCAAGGCAGCGCAGATTCTTGGGCAGGTCTTGGCGTACCTCGCAGGTGTCCCCGAAGGCATCAACAAGGTGAGCGTTCGTGCAGTGAAGGATGCGGCTGGTCTTGGGAAAGACGGAGCCGCCATGCGCACGTTCACCCGTGCAATGGGACTCCTGTCCCTCTCAGAACACGGATGGACAACCGAGGGTCGATCCCTTGTCCGAGGCGCCGAGGTCTACGGCTTCTCCGACCACGGATGACTTAGTGGCCAGGAGCCCTAGAAGGATTCCTTTCTGGGTGCTTGGCCACTAACTCGGCGCTGATTCGCTCGTCAACGGCCTCGCCCCTGCGGGCGGCCTGTCTTCCCCCACCGCTCCCTCCAGGACCTCCACCTGGGCCCCCTTCAGGGCCGCCCACGGCCTATCTGTCACCACTCAATCGACACCACAACCATGCACACCGATATCCGCTCCCGCCGGGCTTCCAATGAGGCCTTCCCATGTCGTCATCCGTCTTGCCATCGGTCACGAGCCAGCCTCTCCCCGTATTGCCGGCCGCACTTCGAACGGACCAAGCACCTGGGCCATCCCGATGCAGTCGCCTATCGATCCGGCCTGTGGGCTCCCCATAGAGCAGAGGTCGAGCGCCTGCTGGAGTCCAACCCAGACCACCCGGGGCTCCTGCAGGTCATCAACTTCGTCGACCGGCTGCTTACTCAGGCGGCGGGCAACGTCTATGCGTTCAAGGGTGCGGACGAGCTCTGCCGATTACTGGGCCACGGAGTCACTGCCCGGCAGATCGTGGTCGAGGCCTGTGCGCATTGGCTCTGGACCAGCGACATGCCCAAGGCGTTCCCATCGGACACCGCAGCGGACTTCGCGCTGGCCCGTGCAGTGTTCGCGCTGGCTCCTCGTCCACGTAGACCCTGCGGGGTTCAACGCGGGGGCAGGTGGTCGTCCTCGTATGCACGGAAGCCCAACTCGGCATCCCTGCGATTCATCGGGCAGCACCTGCGCAAGTCGCTCGCTGCATTCCTGGTGAACGTCACACATGCGGTCCATCAGGCCCGCACCCTGCGGAAGGACCCGGAGGCGCTCATGAGGCTGCCCTTCCAGGTCACCTACCGCTGACCC
>JAKORR010000216.1 GCA_029777735.1 Armatimonadota bacterium
ACCCCAATGGGCTCGTCATCATCAGCCCACGCAGCCCGGGCTCCCTGATGGATGATAACGATCTTATGTGGCTCGCTCAGACAAGGATTGCGGCCGAGCAGATCCGCAAGCACATGATGGGCATAGCGGCTGAGGTGCCCAGGCGGCTGCGTGAACGAGCCGAGAGCCCTGATCTCGTGCGCGCCATTCCCGACCGCTACGGCAAATGGCTGATCCCCTTTGTCGATGCCTCGACCGGCGAGCTTGGCTTCCGCCGCCAAGACGTCAAGCTGGATCGCGCGGCAATAATGCGCGAGATCGAGAAGCGCTACGCGGCTAGCCACTTCGAGCAGTCTGTCATGGACGCAGTGAGGCGGCGCGATGAGACCCCACCGACCGTAGACCAGGTCCGCGAGGACTTCTACCGGCAAAGGTCCTATCCCAAGCCTGTATCCGGCGGCAAAGCCAGCGACAGGCCCATAGACGAAGCCATCGCGCGCCTCGTCCGCACCGGTCAGCTGGAGATCGTCAGGCGCGGCGATGCGCACTACATCTGCGGCAAAGACCCCGGCGTGCTCCAGAGCGACTGGATCGTGGCCGTGCCGCCCGAGGAGCACAAGCCCGTCTTCGACCCGCGGGAAGCCGTCCTGTCCTACCTCCGGGGCAAGAGCGCGACAGGTGCCACCGTTGCGGACCTCCGCTACCACTGCCGCGAGCAGGCTTCCCAGTTGCCGGGAGGGCCTCTCGAGGACATCACTGTGGACGACGCAATCGTGCACCTCCTCGCGGCTCACCAGCTCGAAGCCCCGTCCGCCCAGTCCCTTCCCGAGGCACCGCTGCCGGATACGCTCCTCGTCAGGATCAGGCAGGAGAAGACTGGCGGGCTCACCAAGACCACCGTCATGCTGGGGCCCATGAGCCTCCAGAAGGCAAAGACCACGGTCATCCAGGAGATAGGCAAGACCGACAGGCTCAGCGAGGTCGCCGTGGAACTGGTGCAGCAGGTGAGCGGCAAGAAGCTGACCGAGCACTTCGCCGGCGTGCTTGGCCTCGGGAGCACGAAGGTGGGCGAGGGAACGGCTCTGAAGGTCACCTACCAGCTTACCGGTGCCCAGGTTACCAACAGGGACCAACTCGTCGAATTGCTGGACGGGCTCCCGAGCGAGGGCGACGCTAAGGTAGAAGTGAGCCTCAAGAAGGAGGCTACCCCGGACGGGAGTGAGGCGCAGTGACGACGGAGCAGATCTGGGAACTGGTCA
>JAKORR010000217.1 GCA_029777735.1 Armatimonadota bacterium
CACACCGTCGTCGCCCGCTTAGCTCAAACGTTAGGCAGCGCAGTGGCAACCTTGTGGCGCCTCGCTGCAGTCAAGAAAACAGCCAGCCTTCGCGTTCTTGTGATCATCGAGCCAGAAGACAGAAAAACCCGCGCCTCGGCTGCACCGAGGAGAAGACCAATTCAATGCACCAGGCCAGCAGTGGCAGCGCGGGGCGGAAAGCAGTCCAGGCGCACGAGGCCGAAGAGGTTGGGAGTGCAGAGGCTCGGAGTAGCGAGAGTCAAGCTTTACCTCTGCTCGCGCAGCCAAGCGCCTTTCAGCAAGAAGGCAGAAGGCAAGTACGGCGCACGCTCAGCCAGCCCAACGCCGTCGAGCCTTTGAATCAGGGCCGTTGCGCCAGCACCTTCGCAGGCGTAGGGCCGGGCCGTCGCGGAAAGCGCTGCCTAACCCCTCGCTCAAGGCCGAGCCCCAACAGCCGTATGCCTGGCCGGCGCGGCCGTGCCTGTTTATCATCGTCCGCGCCGGCCAGGCATCCGTCTGTTGTGCCCGGCCTTAGCTCGAACGTTAGGCGTCACACAGCGGGCCATCACTGCGTCTCGCAGGCTCTCCACGCATCCACATGGAAGTTGCAATCTTCATCGCTGCAGCCATCCTTCTCTGCCTCGGCGTGACATTGCTACTCGGTAGGAGGTCATACAAGCGAGAGCGGGAGGCAAAGGCCGCGGGGAGCTTCGCGCTCAGTTTCGTCTGGGTAAACGACGACGGTTCGGTCCGCGAATTGGACGCAGAAGAGCGCAGCTATCTAAACACCGAGTTTCATCCGACGGACGGTGCACGCCCGTACTTCAAATCCAAGTACGAGACCAAGACCCCGGACGGTCGCATGAGCGGCTTCCTAAACCGAGACAATGTTCCAAAGAGGCTTAGCGTCAGAGAGTAGCCCCTGGTCACCCCAATACACAAGCCACCCACCGTACCGCGCACCGGAGTGACGCCTAACCCCTCGTTCAACCCCCGACGCGCTACGGCAAGCGGTGTAAGCCCGGTCCGCGGCAGGCGTAGCATCGTCGCGTACCGGGCTTACACCGCTCGCCTCCGCG
>JAKORR010000218.1 GCA_029777735.1 Armatimonadota bacterium
AGATAGTCGAGGACATGGGGCGGTGGGGTGGTGCTCACTGGCCCCAGTGGGCCGAAGGTATGGAGATAGCACGAGAGCGCGCTGGGCGACTGCTTGACTGCCCCAGCAGTGATGTTGCCCTTGTCAAGAACACCTCTCACGGGCTGCTAATAGCTGCTCAGTCCTTGCCCTGGCGCGAGGGCGACAACATCGTTGCGCCAGCCCACGAGTTCCCTGCCAACATCTACCCCTGGCGAATGCTGCGAGACCGCGGTGTATCACTGCGCCTAGTGGGTTCTTCAGGACCGGAACCGGTGACCGCCCATGACTTGCTCTCAGCCTGCGACGACCGCACGCGGGCGGTGACGGTAAGCTGGGTCCAGTTCTCGACCGGCTACCGTGTCGATCTCGCGGCCTTGTCCTCCGAGTGTCGCCGGCGCGGAGTGTATCTGGTCGTCGACGCCATCCAGGGTCTAGGCGTTCTTCCGTGGCCACTGGAGCCGGGCGCCGCCGACTTCGTCGCTGCTGATGGACATAAGTGGATGCTCAGCGTAGAAGGCTGCGGTCTTTTCTACGTAAACCCAGCTATCATCGACGAGTTGGTCCCGACGAATATCGGCTGGCACAGCATGTCCGATCCTACGGACTTCCTACGCTACGACTGGCGCCCGGCGCCCAATGCGCGACGGTTTGAGGAAGGATCCTTCAACGTGCTAGGTGCCAACGCCCTCGCAGCCTCTCTGGGGCTTCTGTTCGAGGTTGGCATCGATAGAGTCTGGGACGCAGTTCGCGACCTCACAGACGAGCTTCACACTGGGTTGGCGCGTCTCGGCGCACACGTGCGCAGTGCTTGGGGCGACGAGGAGAGATCCGGAATTGTGGCGTTTGAGGTGCCAGGAATAACCGCAGCGGACGTTCAGCGCCGTCTGGCCGAGAGGGGCGTCATCGTGTCCGCGAGAGCAGGGGCGCTCCGGGTATCGCCTCACTTCTACAACGCTCCTTCGGACCTTGAGGCACTGCTTGGGGGGCTTGCCGATATCATCCCCGAGGCTCATGGACCGAAGCCTGCGCACCTTCTTTGACGCCGAGTACCTTCGCCTCTATCGCGACCGGGTAACAGAGGTAGGACCTCAACTCCGCTTTCTTGCGCGCCACGCCGGGCTCCAGCCAGGCTGCAACGTACTGGACGTGGGCTGTGGGTTCGGGCGACATTGCGTCGCCCTAGCCGCACGGGGCTGCCGCGTTCTGGGCTTGGACTACAGCCTGGCGCTTCTCTCAGTGGCGCGGGACTTGGCCTCGCACCTACGGCCCCCAGGGAAGCTAGGGCTTCTATGTGCCGACATCACCTTGCTTCCCCTTACGCGTGGGTCTCTTTTCGACCTGGTGCTCCTGCTTTTTGCGACTCTGGGGCACATGACCGAAGCGGACGCGCGAGAGGTGCTCTGGCAGCTCCACGCCCGGCTTCGCCCAGGCGGGCGGCTATTCCTCGATGTGCTGAACGCCAATAGCCCCACGGCCTCCCAACCCCTGGTCTCTTGCTGGACGCCTGTTGGCGCGCCAGGGGTACTCGTTCATGACCGCAGGCTGAACCCCGGCGACCGAAGGAAGATCATCGTGAGGCGTACCGTTCTGGCGGAGGGTCGCTGGAGGCAC
>JAKORR010000219.1 GCA_029777735.1 Armatimonadota bacterium
CCATGAGGGACGAGGGCCCTTATGCAGAGGGCAGCGCGGAATCCGCGCCCTCGGAGATAAGGAGTTCCAAAGGGGAGATGCCTGCCGGTTCCGAAGAGGCCGGCAGTTCCACCTTCAGCAGTGGAGACTCTGGTCGTGCTTCCCGGTGGGCTACAACGGCTGGTTCCTACAAGGACCGGCGCAATGCCGAGCAGGTCAGCGAGAGCTTGGCGGAGCAGGGTATTGAGGCGAGGGTGCGGTCCGTGGAGGTGGGCGGTGAGACGTACTACCGCGTGCAGGTGGGGCCCTTCGACTCCAAGTCGGCAGCGCAGTCGGCTTCTGAAAAGGTGCGGGCTGCAGGCTATCCCTCGCAGGTTGTCCGTGAGCCATAATGGCCGCGAGGCGTGTCTTCCTGATCGTTCTCGATGGCCTTGGCGTAGGCGCTTTGCCCGACGCCGCCTCTTTCGGTGACACGGGCAGTAATACTCTCCTCCACGCAGCAGAGGCCGTGGGACGCCTTCACGTACCGAATCTGGCGCGGCTGGGGTTGGGGAACGTTCAGTCTGCGCCTGGCCTAGCGCCGGTTATGCCCAGCGTTGGCTCTTGGGGGCGGATGAGGGAGGCCGCCGCGGGGAAGGACACTATGGTTGGCCACTGGGAACTCCTAGGCGTCATCGCCCAGCAGCCTCTGCCGACATACCCAAGGGGATTCCCGCCGGAGGTCCTCGAAGGATTGCGGCAGCGCTGGAATCGAGGCATCATCGGCAATCGCCCGGCTTCAGGCACACGTATCATCGAGGAGCTGGGAGAAGAGCACCTGCGGACGGGCGCCCTGATTGTCTACACATCGGCCGACAGTGTGCTACAGGTTGCGGCGCATGAGGCCGTAGTGGCGCCCGAGCAGCTTTATGAGTATTGCAGACAGGCCCGCGAGGAGATGGTGGGCAAACATGCTGTGGGACGGGTGATAGCACGACCCTTCGTCGGCAGGTCTGGCGCCTTCCGGAGAACCGCGGGACGTAGGGACTTCTCGCTTCCGCCGCCCGGACCGACGGTGCTTGATCTGGCGGAGGGTTCGAGTGTCAGGACTGTGGCGGTGGGCAAGGTGGCGGACATACTGGCGCATCGGGGCTTCAACGAGGAAGTGGCGGCGGCGGGAAATGACGCGGTGGCCTGGCAGGTGATCAGACTAGCCCGAGAGATAGAAGGCCCGGCTCTGGTCCTGGCCAACCTGACCGACTTCGACACGCTATACGGCCACCGCAACGACGCGGTGGGGCTGGTGTCGGCGCTGGAGCGCTTCGATACGCAGCTCGGGGAACTGCTTGGCGCGCTGCGGAGGCTGGACCTGTTGGTGCTTACGGCTGACCATGGCTGTGACCCGACGACACCGAGTACGGACCACTCGCGGGAGTACGTGCCGCTGCTGGTCGTGGCGGGCGAGCGAGAGAACGGCCAAGCGCTGGGAGAGCGTGAGACCTTCGCGGACCTAGGCGCCACTGTGGCCGACGCCTTGGGCATCGAGGCCCCACCGGCCGGGACAAGCTTCTGGGAAAGTATCGTCTATGATTAGCGCGAATCTGCTGGTCGGCTTTCTGGTAGCTGTGGCTCTGGCCACAGGCTTGTTGTGCGTAATGCTCTGGCAGCAGGGACTGGCCAGAGGCTTGCCACGCCGGCGCCTCGTGCTGGCTGTTGTGCAAATTGTAGCCAATGTGATGTTGGCGTGTGCTGTGGGGATGGCGGCACGGACCTTGGCCGGCGGTGAGGTGCTGGACATAGGCCGAAGCACTGCTTCCGGAGGCCTGTGGCTGCGGCCAATGGAGACCAAACGCTTGGTTGCCGTTGTGGGCGGTGTGGCCTTGATGGCGGTGTGTATGCTGTGGGCGCTGCGTGTGATCCGGTCGGTCACAGTCCAGCCCGAAGACGATCAGAATTCGCACAAGCCATGATCATCATCGCCATCATCCTGTGGGCGATAGTAATTCTCGGCGCGGTCGCCGTTGTCTACGGCAGTGTCGTAGAGGCGCGGCGGGTCCAAACGGATCGCCTGGAGGTCAGGCTGCCGCGACTGCCCGTAGGTCTCGAAGGCTTGCGCATCGTGCACATCGGCGATACGCACTGCAAACCTGGACGCTTCTACGAACCCCTCTTTCGACGGATGGTCGAGGCGGTCAATGCGGCGGAGGCTGACCTGGTACTTGTCAGCGGCGATCTAGCCGCTGGGGGGGAGAACACACCGATTGCCGCGCGGTGGTTGGGTCAGTGCCGGGGCCGTCTCGGCGTCTATGCCGTGCCGGGGAACCACGATCTGAACGTCACCATGGAGCGCTGGCTGATGGGCCTAGGGCAGGGCTTCGATGTGGAAGAAGAGCGACGGTGGCTGGCAGAGGCCGGCGTGACACTGCTGCACAATGAGAGCGTCGTTATCGAGCACCAGGGAGTACGGATCCTGCTATTGGGTGTGGGCGACGTGTCCTCGGGAGTGGACGATCTGGAGGAGATGCTCAAGTCGGCACCTGAGGGGGACTTCACAATACTGCTCACCCATTCTCCGGACATCCTGGATCAACCAGGCGTCGAGGTGGCAGACCTGGTGCTCTGCGGCCACACCCACGCGGGACAGATGATGCTGCCGGGCCTGGGGCCTGTGTGGTCGCCGGTGTGGCGGGTCAGGTCGCGTGGAGTAGGCCTCCTGGCAGCAGGTGACGTGGTTGTGCACGTGACGAGAGGCATCGGCACGAGCTGGCCGGTGCGGCTGGGGTGTCCACCGCAGGTGGCGGTGCTGGAGTTGGCGCGCGGTCCCGTCGAAGGCAAATCCGTGCCTCCCACGCTTGCCCATCGGCCGCGGTCCAAACCGCCGCAGGCGGAGAAGCTTGAGACAAGCGACCGCAAGGGTCCCTCCGTCGGAGGTGAAGGTTTATGCTGCGGTGGTTGAGGCGACGACGTGCACGCCACGCTCAGGAACTCGCCCTGACGCGCACTCAGGCGATGGCGGCCAGACCCATTCGCAATCCCTCCCTGGCCTGGCACACCAACGACGAGGGTATTGTGGTGGTGACACTGCCGCGACGGGAGGATGCCACGGGCAAGATCCTGTCGTGGTTGTTCATGGTCCCGGACTCCAGGCCGGTGAGTTTGGATCAAATTGGTACTAGGGTATGGAATCTTTGTGACGGCGAGCACTCTGTCCACGACATCGCCGCAGCCCTGGCCGAAGAGCATAAGATCACTCTGCGAGAGGCCGAAGTGTCGCTTGCGGAGTTCCTGCGGATGCTGGGCAAGCGCGGCATGGTGGCTCTGGCGCTGCCCCAGGAAGTGGCCGACGAGCTCAGCCCTGAGCAGCGTAGAGCGCTGGGCGTTGTCGAGCCACGCGAGAAGGACGGCGAGGAGGACAGCGGATAGATGGTTCAAGCAGAGGTGATCGCGGCGCAGACCTAGGCGGCCCAGAATCTGGGCGCGGACGAGGTCTTCGTCGCGACAGTAGACGACTCACACGCCACGCTGGATGCCGTCAAATCCGCCACCGATGGCCGTGGTCTGGGCGTCGTCTTAGTGTACCGGCAACCCGACGACCGTGAGATAAACCTTGAGCTGGTGTGCGACAACGGCCATGTCACAGTCGTCGGTCAGTACACCGACACTGGTTCGGGAGATAAACCCTCATCGGCAGATAAACCACAAGCATGTGGACGTGCACGGGCGCTGGGGCATTTACTTTTCGCATCTCTACTGCGCCGTGGGCATTCTGAGGCGTCACCACGACGCGCTATCCTGGAGGAGGGGGGTGAGTCGTGTCTATCTGCTTGAGAATGCAATGAAGGCGCTTGAGGATGTGGAGGAGCGACGCGTGGTGAAGGCCTTCATCGCTCCAAGGACAGAGACATGAGCAAGTACAGACAGCCCATTGATGACCTCTGGTGGTGGCTGCTGCGGACCGAGGGCGTAACCGCAGGTTTCACCTGGCGCGGCGCAGGCGACGCGATGAACCTGACTCTACCGCGTGATCTCCGCGCCAGGCCGACCGATCCCTGGCTACGTCTCGCTACCGCCGTGGGGGCGCGGGCGATCGTGCAGGGGGAGCAGGTCCACGGTGGCCAACCGGGTGCCGTGACGGGCGGTCCCCTCGGCGACTGGCTTGTTCTACCGCAGTGTGACGCTGTGATCTGCACCGTGCCGGGCGTGGCTGTGGCCGTCCGTGTAGCCGACTGCCTACCAGTGTTGCTCTGGGTCCCTTCGCGCGTCGTGGCCGTAGTGCATGCTGGCTGGCGGGGGCTCGTTGCGGACATCGTGCCCCGGACGCTATCGCAACTGGAGAGAATGAGTTTCCCCGCAGGACAGCTAAGCGCGGCCTTCGGCCCGCGCATCGGCTTGTGCTGCTTCGAGATCGGCGAAGATGTGGCGGCGAAGCTGGGCGCGCTCGTCGGTGGCGAGCAGCATGTTACCCGTCGCGGCCATAGGTGGTTCGCCGACCTTGCGGGTCTGGTGAAAGAGCAGCTTATTGTGGGAGGCGTGAGGCCCGAAGCTCTGGTCGACACTGGCGGTTGCACACAGGAGGACACGGAGTACTTCTTTTCGTATCGCCGCGACGGCGGGGATGCAGGACGGCAGGTGGGCATAGCCGTAATACCAGCGGGGGCGCCCAGGGGCATGTCGGCGGGAAGAGCGCCAGGTAGGGTGTTAGTTAATGCACATCAGCAAACAACCGGCCCATCTTACGACTACCCTGGGTAGGAGCCGCGGCCCGAACGCTGCGAGGAGTGTCTCCGTATAGGCACCCGAGGGTTCTCTCCCTACTATTACCCCAGCGATGACAAGAGGAAAACGCCAGGACCAGAGCCTCGTGCAGACGGCATCTGGTCCCAGCGGTACTGCTATTCAATTGTTAGTTAGTGATGCGTCAGAACAAGCGGCGTGTGTCTGCAAGGCTCTATTGACATTGGCAGGCGCCGCAGCAGCATGTGCCCCATCCTCTGCCCTGTCCTCTGTCTTGGCCGCCAAGAGGGCATTGGCCCTGAGCGCCTCGGCCGTAGCCGGGCGCAGCCTTCCAGTAGCCCTGCAGCTCTCTGGCAATCCTTGCACGCTCAACGGCCAGGTCGCGGAGCTGATCGGTCTTTGCCTGGACGGCCTTCTGGTCCACGTTCTCCGCGGCCTTGAGTTCGAAGAGGTCCCACTGCAGCCTGTAGCGCTCCATCTCAAGCATAGCCAACCGATCCCACAGCTTCTTGGCCTCGTCCGTGGGCTGAAGGTAGCCGCCGCGGAAGCCCAGGCCAACGCCCATGCCACCACCGATGCCTCGCCCACTGGCGAAGCCCCTTCGGCTGCCCATACCCCAACCTCGGCCGCCCTGACGCATGCCCTGACCTCGCCGTCCCAGGCAACCCGCTGGACCAGGACCGGCACTGGGTCCCGGGCCCATGCCTGCGCCACAGTGTCCACAGAAGCCAGGGCCGGCCTGTGGGGAAGGATCTGTTGGAGCCTGCGTTGTCTCGGCAGCCTGTACGGCCGCCACAAAGACCAAACCGGTGAGCAACAGCACGCTGGCTGACAGTGCAAAAGCTGGTCTTGTGTTCCTGTGCATCTGTATTACCCCCGTAGAGTGTATAATCTGTTTACGTAGTCAAGGACGAAAAAGGCCCGGGAAGGTTCATTGGCGGCGTCAAGAACCTGGGCAGAAAGGTTGAAGGTGCCAGAGCGAGCGCCGGGGCAAGTAGGTCGCTGCCTACACTCGCGCTAGGTCCCGGAGGGAGTGGCCCGCAAGGTGCGGAACTGGTCCGGAGGTGTCCAAGAGACACGTTGTTTCAAGAACCTATCCCCCAGAGCACAGCAGCTTCGGGAAAAGTCCCAGTCCGTGGCCGCCTATACGCTCGCGGTACGGATAGCACATGCAAGAGGGTGGTGAGCTTGATGAACGTTCAGGTGATTTTCTACAGTATGTATGGCCACGTCTATCGCATGGCGGAGGCAGTGGTGGAAGGAGTGCAGCAGGTTGAAGGAGTCGAGGTTGCGCTGTACCAGGTGCCCGAGCTGATTCCCGAGGAGGTTCTGGAACGGAGCGGGGCAAAGGCAGCCAGGGAAGCTTTCGCGCATGTGCCGGTGGCGGAGCCCAAGCAACTTAAGAACGCGGATGCCATCATTTTCGGTACGCCTACACGCTTCGGCAACATGGCGGCCCAAATGCGCAATTTCCTGGATCAAACAGGTTTGTTATGGGTCAAGGCCGCGCTGGTGGGCAAGGTAGGCAGCGTTTTCGTCTCGACGGCAACGCAGCACGGTGGCCAGGAGAGCACGATACTGAGCTTCATGAACACGTTGTTACACCATGGAATGGTCGTTGTAGGACTCCCGATGGCGAAGGTAAATCTCCCAGGGGTAGACGAAGTGATGGGTGGCAGCCCCTATGGGGCGACGACCATAGCGGACCAGGACGGCTCGCGGTTGCCCAGTGAGAGGGAGTTAATGATGGCCCGCTATCAAGGGCGGCATGTGGCTGAGGTGACGCGGGCCCTGCTTGCGGGTGGATTCCAGGCGCCCGACTTCTGATTCGGGTTGCACTGGCGCCTTGGATCACGGGTACACCCGTAGATTTGCAGTCTAGCCGATCCGGCGGCAGGCCTTCTCATAATCTTCTCACAGATGGGACGGGCAGTGTCGAGTCGCTGGTCTCCGATGAGGCAGGTCGCGATGCAGCGAGGCATGGACTTATTCATGTCGCACGACGGGCCCTTCACAATCGCGTATGCGGACCATGCGGCAGAGGTTGGCGGTGCCGAGATCAGCCTCAGGCTGCTACTGGAGCGACTGGACAGGACCAGCTTCAGGCCCTTGATCCTTCACGCCCCTGGTGCCGAATGGCTCAACGGAGCACCGGGCGAGCACGAGTTGACTGCTTGCGAGGTGTTCACTGACGAGAGGCTCCTGAGCCTCCGTCGTGGCGACGTGAGCGGGAGCCTTCTGGGCAACGTGGGCAAGTTGGCGCGGGCGGCCTCGCTCGTACCGCGCATCCGGGGCGCACTCCGCTCGAACGACGTGGATCTGGTGCACACCAATACCCTCAAGTGTCACTTGCTGGCGGGTGCGGCAGCGTGGAGCTATGGCAGTCCCCTGATCTGGCATCTGCGTGACCTGGTGCCAGAAGAGGAGCCTAGAGCCATCCTTTGGCGCGCTGCGAGGCTCATGCGGCCCACAGTGATCGCGATTTCCGAGGCGGTGGCGCATCAGGCGCGAGGGCTTGGTGTGCGGGTCGAAGTAGTGTACAACGGCATTCCCTTGGCCCATTTCTGTCCGGGCCCTGAACCTGAGGGCCTCAGGCGAGAGCTGGGGCTGAAGCTGTCCCACCGGATCATCATGATCGTGGCCCGTTTGACGCCGTGGAAGGGACATTGTGAACTTATCAGGGCCTTGCCTGCCGTCCTTAGGCGCTTCCCCGAGGCGCGTCTGGTGATAGTGGGCACGACGGGTTTCTGGGACGAAAGTTACGTTCAGGAGCTGCAGAGTATGGCACAGACGGAGGGAGTGGCTGAAGCCGTCCTGTGGACAGGGCATCGCGAGGACGTGCCTGCCCTGCTGCGCCTGTGCGAGGTCTTCGTGCTACCGTCGAGGGATGAGCCCTTTGGTCGAGCGCTAGTCGAGGCCATGGCTACCGAGAAGCCAGTAGTAGCCGGTCGTGGTGGTGCATCGCCCGAAGTTTGCCCGGACGGCACTTGTGGTTACCTCGTGGACCCGGCGGACCCCGCGGAGATTGCAAACGCGATCATTGACCTGCTGTCGAATCCCGGGCGGGCCAGGGAGATGGGAAGAGCTGGGCGGAAGCGGGCGGTCTGCTTCTTTGACGCCGACAGTAACGCGGAGCGGGTGCAGGCGCTGTATCGGGAGCTGTTGGCACACCGCAGGTGATGTGCGGACGCAGTGACGGCCTGGGGCAAGGGGGTCAGGATATTTTCCGGTGGCGGAGCATTAGGCGCGGACGTTCTTCTCGCGGCAGTGACGCGGTTTCCCCAGACTTCAGGCGCTCTCGGATCTGGGCTTCGAACTCGGGGTTGACCTCGTAGCCAACCGAGTTGCGTCCCTCCAGAGCCGCGGCAAGGGCTGTGGTTCCACTGCCCAGGAAGGGGTCTAGGACGGTCTCACCCCAGAAGCTGTACATGCGGATGATCCGGCGTGGCAACTCGACCGGGAACATGGCTTGGTGCTGCCGCTGACGCACCGGCGGCAGATCATCCCACATCCCACGGAACCAGGCCGACCTTTCCTCCCTGGTCAGGCGCGAGCGCTCCTTGGCTTGGGGCGAGGGTGGTTTGGGCGGCCTGCCAGGCTTGCGCAGCAGCAGGATGTACTCGTGTTCATAAGTGATGTGCCCGTCGCGCGGATAGTAGATTGACCCCATCCAACAACAGCCGCCAGAAGTGTTGGTTGTAGTAATCTTGTGCCAAATGATTGCGCCCATATAATCGAAGCCCAATTGTCGCATAGCCGTAGTAATGTCAGCAGCGAGGGGCTGGACCCTGTAACGGCCATGCTCGCTTGCGCGGAGGAACTGGTCCCCCACGTTCACAACCATGCGGCAGCCCTTGCGGAGAACCCGATGACACTCGGCGAAGACCTCGGTCAACGCGGCCAAGTACTCGTCGTAGGACTGCCCGCAGCCGATCTGTCCTGCGTGCCCGTAGTCCTTGATGCACCAGTAAGGCGGCGAAGTCACCACCAGGTGGACTGAACAGTCCGCGAGTTCGGGCATTTGGCGGGCATCGCCGATGATGACAAGATGGGATGTCATGACAAGGTCTGGGATTCCTTGGCACGGCCTTGCTTCCCTCGGGCACCGAGACAGGCCGCGTGCTGAGTCTGGTCCCCGCAGGCAACAGGTCGGCAAGTCCTTGCGCTACAAGCTAGCTTGCAGCCTAGCGTGAAGCCCCAAGGTGAGATCCAGTGGCGCCAGTCTGATTCTGGCAGCCGCCACAATTTGGCTTCCGCAGGAAGAGAGCAGCGGCTAGTGCCAGAAGTGGCGTAGGCCCGTGATCACCATTGGCAGTCCATGCTCGTCGGCAGCGGTGATAACCTCTTCGTCGCGTACAGAGCCGCCGGGCTGGATAATAGCGGCGCAACCCGTAGCGGCTGCGGCGTCAACGTTGTCCCGTGCCGGGAACATGGCATCCGATGCTAGCACTGCGCCGGAAGCCCGCCGACCAGCCTTGCGCGCCGCAAGCTGCATTGAATCAATGCGGCTCATCTGACCTGCGCCACAGCCAACCAGCCGCGTACCTTGGCAGAGCACGATGGCGTTGCTCTTCACATGCTTGGCCACGCGGTCGGCAAAGAGCAGTGCGGCGAGCTGCTCCTCTGTAGGCTGGATCCTCGTAACGACACGCAAGTCGGAACGCTGAGCGAACTTAAGGTCCAGCTCTTGTACCAGTGCGCCGCCCGGAACGCGGCGGAACTCCAAGTCCGCACCGCGGCCTGCGTCCCAGTCCTCCAAGAGCATGATACGTAAGTTCTTCTTGCGCTGCAGAATCTCCAAGGCCTCAGGCGTGTAGCCCGGCGCGATGATCACCTCGACAAAGGCTGCCAGGGCTTCGATTTGTGCTTCGCCCATCTCCTCCGCGTATCGCGGGAAGATGACATCGCGTAGGTAGTCGCTGTTGCCTAGGATTTCGGCTGTGTCGCGGTCCACGACCCGGTTCATGCCGATGACCGAACCGAAGGCGGACACGGGATCGGTGGACCAGGCATCCTCGAAGGCCTGGCGCAGCGTCGGGGCGCTAGCGAGCCCGCATGGGTTAAGATGCTTGATGATGACAACCGTGGGCTGAGCGAAGTCCCGCGCTGCCTCCAGCGCTGCCGTTGTGTCGAGGATGTTGTTGAAGGAGAGCTCCTTACCATGGAGTTGGCGGGCACCGGCCAGACCGACCTCGCCAGCTCCGACCTCCCGATAAAAGGCCGCGGCTTGGTGTGGGTTCTCGCCGTAGCGCAGGTCTTGCACCTTCTCCAGCCAGGGCAGGTACAGGGGCGGCAGGCCTTCGTCAGAAATGAAGCGACGCGACAGCCACGAGCTGATGGCCGCGTCATACTGTGCCGTGTGCTTGAAGGCCTCCAGGGCCAGGAGGCGCCGCGTCTCCTCCGAAAGCGCGCCGTTGTTGGCCTTCATCTCAGTCAGGATGCCAGTGTAGCGCGCTGGATTGCATACAACAGCGACAAAACGGAAGTTCTTGGCCGCCGACCGCAGCATTGTCGGGCCGCCGATGTCGATGTTCTCCACGGCCTCCTCAAGCGTGACGTTGGGCTTGGCGACCGTCTCGCGGAAGGGATAGAGATTCACAACCACCATGTCGATTGGTTCGACGCCGTGCTCCGCCATTTGGCGCTGGTGTTCGGGGTCGTCACGCAAACCCAGCAAGCCGCCATGGATCTTTGGGTGAAGCGTCTTGACACGGCCGTCCAACATCTCTGGGAAGCCCGTGTAGTCCTCGACGGCAGTTACAGGTACGCCAGCCTGCTCCAGGACGCGCTTGGTGCCACCGGTGGATAGGATCTGAATGCCCATCGTGGATAGCTCAGCAGCGAAGTCGACGACGCCAGTCTTATCAGAGACGCTCACTAGCGCTCTTTGTACCCTTTGCATCTTGCTTTCCTCCACTGCCGCGGCAGCCAAGGCGACCGCGACCGGTCAGTGTGAGATTTGCGAACTGTTAGGCTCGCACCACTGCAGGCACCGGGGCGACGGCCGAATGCGAACCCAATTCAGGCTGAAAGCCCTCTGTCCCCGCCCAGAGACGACGATAAGCCCGCTCATAGATCTTTGGCCCTGGGACGATCCCAAGGCGGGTCTAGTGGGCGGCCTTAGCCAGGCACTCGCGCAGGTGCGCCAGGCCGCGGCCGACGTGTTCCCGCGGCTCCAGGCTGAAGTCGAAGACCTCGATAGAGCAGTAGCCGTCAAACTCTATGTCCAGCAGCGCCCGCAGCACGGCGGTAAAGTCGATACGTCCCCAGCCAGGCGCGCGCTTGTTCAGGTCATTGCAGTGATAGTGGAAGAGCAAGTCGCCCGTCGCACGGATTGCAGCGGGCAGGTCTTCCTCGGCCAGGGTGCCACTGTAGGTATCAATAATAACGCCAACGTTGGGCAGCCTGATTTGCCGAGCCATCTTTGCCGCCTCACAAGCCTTGAAGAGGAAAGTGTTCTGTACAGACGGCGCTAGCGGCTCGATGCATATCCTAAATCCGGCCGCGGCGCCAGGCTCTCCGGCTGCGGCCATAGCCTCGGCAAACCAGCTCCACGCCTCAGCATAGGTGACGTTTTCGAGCAAGGTCCGCTGCAGCGGGGAGCCCACAATCATCGCGCCCGCACCGATGTCCGTGCCGAAGTCCACAAGCGCGCGCAGGTAGTCGATGGTCTTGCGCCGGACGGTCGCATCAGGGTGGGTTGCGTGAAAGCCCTCGGTCTCGGCGAGGACCCAGTGAATCGCCGCCAGTGCAAGGCCTGCGTTAGCGGCAGTGTCGGCGATCTCCGCACGCTGGGCGGCGGTGATGTCGGTAACGTAGGGCGTAATAGTGAAGGGCGCCAACTCTATCGCGTCAAAGCCCAATTCCTTCGCAATGCGGAACTGGTCGGCGAGGGAAAGGCCCTCGAAGACCTCATTGCAGATAGCGAAACGCATGACAGAAGGCCTCCATATGCGATAGACAGCATCCACTGCGGCCTGAAGGCTGCAGCAGCCAAGTCGCCAGGGCACGCGCGCTACTCGCCTGCAATCCCGGTCCGCCTAGCAACAAGCTAGAACAGCGACCGGAGATTCCAGTCGTAATAGACGTGGATCCAGTTATCGCTGCTGAGGCCGCCGACGTGGATGCCCCAGGGCTTCTGAGTCCAGCCCACAAGCCACCCCAGCTTGCCCTGATAGTTCTGCACGCCTGCCACAACGTTGGGCGTGAAGGCGAACTGTAGGATGCCAAAGGGCTTGTCCTCGTGGAAATTCCCGCCGAAGCCTACCTGCAGGCGGATCGCAGGGTTGTTCCAGTCGGGCGGGCCACCCTTTGGCGCCCGCAGGGTCTTGGCCATAGTGACAAAGGGCGAGACACGGTAGTCTCCATCAACGCCCGTGCGGTCCGTAGATGGCAGCCAATCGTTGCTGGTGATGTTCGTTGCGCCAACGGTGATGGCTGGACTCGTGGGCGTCTCGTCCAATAGCTTGAAGTAGGCGTTGATCTCCGTCTTATCCGATAGCGGGTCGCCGAAGGGAGTGGACACGCTACCCTGCAAATTGATGTGAATGACGTCGAGTTCGAGCCGGTCGGTGATGCCCAGAAAGAACTCGTAAACATGAGCGTAGTCGCGGACCACTGCCCCGTTTGGCAGAACGATGTCCTCGAGGTCCCAGTAGATGTAAGCCGTTTCCAGCTCGCCCGGCCCCATCATGTCAACTTCAGGCATGCTGACTATGTCCTTGCACCAACCCGCACTCACGGGCACCAAAAGCAATGCGCACAGGACTAGAGCTCCTCTAGACATGCGCTGAGCCCTCCCTGAAGCCAGGATATGCACAATTATATCTAGCACAGCGGCGAATGGCTACCCTTTCCTTGGGTCGATGGTGATAGCCACCAGGGGTCTTCCGCTGAGGCCCCGACTGTTACCTCCTGCAGATTGCCCAGCACTAGCACCGAAGTATATCGAACCTAGCTGCACGGCGAGGCGGACGTCCTTTGCGCCCGACGCCGGCGAGCTGGGGCACTGAAGAGCATGGTCCGAGGCACACTCAATGTGGCTCGCAGTTGCTGATATCAACCACAAAGCCGGGCCAAGATAGGGAAAGGCAAAGGACAGGGACCTGGACGGCGAGAGCCCCGACCCGACTCTGGGCACCCATTGTCAATCACGTCTGAGAAGGAGGCTGTTCTCATGAGGGTGCTGCTTGTCGACGGACACATCCACCGCGCGGATTGGCGAATGTGGCTCCATGGACCGACGCAGGCTTGAGAGTACCTGTGACAGATGGGCGCCGTCATTGTCGGTTACAGAATGGGCGAGGAGCCCGGCCTGTGCCCCAAAGGTACGACAGGTCGATCCTTCGCGCTGCCCGCCTTGGCGCTGGCAAGCCCCAAACGGAAGGTAGCCGACGAAGAACGAGTCTGTCTGCTCACACCAACAGCAACTACCCACAGGCAGACAAACTACTCGCCGCGGCGGCTTGCCCTCCTCGCTCCGTCAAGAAAGCCGGTCAGTAGTCCACGGCGCTGGCTACCTGGTCTCGCGTGCGACCAGCGGGGCGATCACTGTCTCGATGTCCTCTTCGGTGCTCACCGGTTTGTCCACGTGCAGCAGGTACCACCGCTCCACGTGTTGCAGCTCCTCGCCGGTATCGAGTGTGGTGAGAGGCCCCAGGGTCTCGACTTCGAGCATCTCGTCGTTTGTGTAGGTTTCCACTGGGCAGCCATAATCGGGGTAGGAGGCGCCCGCCGCGAAGTCATAGCGCTTGACGAACAGCACGTCGTCGCGCAGGTGGGCCATCCATTCCTCGCAGGCACGCACCACGCCGATCTTCATGGGCCGCTGGGCCCGCGGGTCCTGGCGAAGAGTGGCATACCAGCGCCCCAACTTGAGCCTGGGATCCGTGCAGTCCGTGTAGGGCCAGAGGATCACGCCGTGGGTCGGCAGCAGGCCCGCCGGGTCGTCGTGCCGCGGGAAGGGGATAATGCACTGCCCCCCCTGCGCCATCACCGTCAACGCCCAGGCTGAAAGCTCGATAGGCCACTCGCCTTGGTTGCGCAACACGTGCGTGACCCGCACGGCCGGCTTGTCCGCTGACATCTCGACGATCATCTGCTTGCGAATGCCGGTAGTGGGCTCCACGGGTTGGGTGAGAATGAGTTTCACGCCCTCCACCTTCGCCTCGATGGGTGTGTTGTCGGGCGAGTAGGAGCGGGGCTTGCGCTCGGGCGAGTGCCATAGACGGTGACCGCCGAAGATGTTCCATTCGTCGCCGCCGGTCTTGCCGACCTGGTCGGCGTATTCCTTGAACTCGTTACGCCCTCCCACAAAACCGAAGCGGATAAGACGCGGACCGACATCAGTTGTTGCGACTAGTTCCACGATGCCGTTGCTGATCCTGTAGCAGTTGGGCCAGCCGGCGTATACGGTCTTCTCAATGTTCACTCCAGCGACACCTCCTTGGGGCAGCCCCAGCAGTAGTACCGTGGCTGCCAATAAGGCCACTGCACTCGTGGCGAAACTCTCCCTGCCAAGAGTAAACATACTACCACCCCCGTGAGATTTGATCGGGCCGCGTCCGTTAGATCTGCTTAGCGCGAGGCAAACTCGCGCACAAATCGCCCGATAACGTCCGATGCTAATTCCAGGATTCTCTTGCCTAGCTCAGGCGTCGCCAGAGTGGGATCGCCGCTGATACCGGTCATCTCGCCGGGGTGCGCCGGGCCGGGCGGATACCCCGCGATGATATACTGAAAGTACCAACTCCGCCCAATGTCGTAGGGCGCGAACTCCAGCGGTTGGTAGCGGTTGCCCACGCGAGCCCTGTCCATCTGCACCAGGTTGGGCCGCAGGTAGAGCTGTAGCGCGGTCTCCACATCTCCGCCGTGCCAGTCCGCGCAGCCCTCCGGGTTGCCGCGCGCCGCCATCAGCTCCTCCTGGGCAAAGACCTCCAGCAGCGGGAACCAGCTGAAGGTGACAACGATTGAGCCGGGTGGCACGCGCCGGTCAGGGAAGAGATGCGACTCTCCCCGGTTCAGCCGGTACACTACCTCTGGGATCATCCATTCCGTACCGCCGCCGTGGCCGTTGACCAGCGCGATCTTTTTGAAACCCCCGAAGAGGTAGGACTCGACCACATCGCCAAGCGCCTCTTTGAAAACGTCCTCGCGCAGGCGGATGCAGCCGGGGTACTGCGAGACATCGAAGGGCGAGATCGACCACCACACCGGCGCGGCCACTACGCAGCGCACGTCCGGGTTCACCTTTTCCGCCGCGGCGAGACAGATCGCCAGGCAGTTGTCGATGTCCGTTTGCAGAGGTCCGTGGTCTCCATGCTGCTCGATCGTGGCCACGGGTACCAGGAGCACAGCCTCATCGGTGACTGCCTTCGCCGCCTCCACTCGGGTCATGTAAGGCAGGAACAGGTCCTTGCTAATGCTTCCGTCGGGGCTCAAGGCCGTCACCTCTTGGAAAGAGCGTACTCCACCGGTAGTGACCTTCGCGCCCACGGCAGCGAATCCTGCTGACCCAGAGAGACAGAAGGCGACAAGCCCGAAGCTTACCCTCGCGTGTTTTTCTCACAGTTCCCTTCAGTTGGGGGATTCGCGGCGCGATGTGGGACAGGGGTGTTTGCGGCTGTGGGGCTCCGTGGGGCAGGATTCTGCTTGCCGCGGCGGAATTTCCGTCCCAGTCGTGGCAGAGCTGCGCCCGCGGTACCTGGGAGGGACAGTTCAGCCCGGCCCCGCGGTCCGACGTTCCGGGAGGCGTTAGGCATGCGCAAGTTGAGTCTGAACGGCGAGTGGCAGATAGCCCACTGCCCCGATGGCCAGGCCACCGTCGACGCTCTTGACCGGCTTGATTGGATAGTTGCCCAGGTGCCCGGGGAAGTCCACTGGGACCTGATGCAGGCTGGCAAGATCGACGATCCTTTCTTCGACCTTAACCACCTAAAGATGCGCGAGCTGGAGGAGCACGAGTTCTGGTATCGGCGCAGCTTCCCTGTGCCCGACAAGATGGCCGGTGAGCGCCTGGAGATAGTCTTCGAGGGCCTGGATTGCTTTGCTACGGTTTGGGTCAACGGCCTCCGCGTAGGGTCTTCGGCCAATGCGCTCGTACCGCGCACCTTCGACGTGACGGATGCCCTTCGGCCTGGAGCGACGAACGAGATCGCTGTGCGACTGGCCTCACCCATCAAGTCCGTGGAGGGCAAGCCCATCGAGGGTCTGGCGGCCGCCTACGGCACCACCGAGCGACTGTGGGCCCGCAAGTCTGATCAGTGTTACGGCTGGGACATTGCGGTGCGCCTGGTGACCATGGGGTTGCTGCGGCCTGTGACCCTGGTCGCCAGCAATCGCGCGGTGCTGAGAGATATTTTCTTTCGCACCGAGAGCCTGGAAGCAGGCAGCGAGGCGGCAAACGTGGTTCTGGAGGTTGAAGTAGAGACCCTAAGCGCCGAGGAGAGCGGTTTGGCCGTCGAGGCCAGCGCTGTCTGCGGGGAAAGCAGCTTCAACCTGTCCGGCCCTGTACGCGACGGCAAGGCCGTGCTAACGGCGACCGTCGGGTCCCCGAAGCTGTGGTGGATCTGGGATCTGGGCGAGCCCAATCTCTACGACCTGACAGTGACGCTACGCGAGGGTCCGCACGAATTGGGTCGCGTTCAGCGGCGAGTTGGCCTGCGCACGATTCGCCTGGTTCAGGAGCCCGAGGGCGCCCGCGAGCGCACCTTCGTATTCGAGATCAATGGCGAACGTTTCTTCTCGCGCGGTCTCAACTGGACTCCCTGCGATTCTATTTACCCGCGCGCCGAGCCGTGGAAGCAGGAGCGCCTGGTGCGCTTTGCCCGCGCGCTCAACTGTAACATGCTGCGTGTCTGGGGCGGCGGTATTTACGAGCCCGACGAGTTCTATGAGGAATGTGACCGCCAGGGCCTGCTTATCTTCCACGATTTCCTATACGCCTGCGCCCTGTATCCCCAGACGCCCGAGTTCCTGCAGATCGCGTGCGAGGAGGCCGAGGCTGCCGTCCGGCGCCTGCGCAACTACCCGTCGCTGGCCCTGTGGTCAGGCGACAATGAAAACGACTGCGCCTATTGGGGCTGGTTTGGGGGCCGCAGGGACCCGTGGGAAGAGAACAAGATCACTCGCGAGGTCCTGCCAGACGTCCTTCGTCGCCTGGATGGCACGCGGCCCTATATTCCCTCCAGCCCTTACAGCCCAGACCGCAACCTGAACCCGCAGGACCCACTGCAGGGCGACCAACACATCTGGCACCATGGCACCCCCTTTACGGCGGATGTGTACCTCAAGAGCGAGGCGCGGTTTCCGTCAGAAATCGGCCATCTGTCCTGTCCGGACCTGCAGACGGTCGTGGACATGTTAGCGGAAGAGCATCGCTGGCCACCCGACAACCGGGCATGGGACGAACACTTCGGCAGCTTGTACGACTGGAACTTCCGCCCACAGCGCCGCGAGAAGCTCGACCAGTCGCTGCAGGCGTGGCTCGGTTCGATCCCTGAGGACCTGCCCACGTACGTCGTGGCCTCGCAGCTTATCCAGGGCGAGGCGTACAAGGCCTGGGCCGAGTACTGGCGGCTGCGCAAGAGGAACTGGAAGTCCGGCGGTATCCTGCTGTGGAATCTGGCTGATTGCTGGCCTCAGTTCTCCGACGCCATCGTGGACTATTGGCTACGGCCTAAGCTGGCATGCAACTATGTGTGCGCGGCCTATAGGCCCCTCCACATCTGCTTCAGCCCCGTGACGGCCGAGAGAGTCACAGTGTACGCGCTGAATGACCTGCCGCGCGAGTACGACCTGGAATATGGGGTAACGGCTGTAGGGCGTGGCGGGCAGGAGCTCAGGAGTGTGCGAGGCCGTGCCAAAGCACCTACAAACGACGTGGTGGAACTGGCGGACGTGAGCGAACTCTATGCCCAGGCTGAGGCGGCGCGGGGCCGGCTTGTGGCCCTGCTGTACGCTGACGGAGAGCTGGTATCAAACAACTACCGGCGGGCGTATCAACCGACGGTGGCTGACGTTCCGATGATGGTGGCCGAATTGCCGCCGCTTCCCGCCCAGCCCTGAGCGCACGGTCGGAGCGCCCAGGAATTCGCGGGTTGTGGGGTAGGAGGCCCTAGGGAGTGGTGTGGCGCGGGCCAGAGCCGGGAGGACATCCCCGCGTCAGTGCACGTAGGCCGGGCTGATTCCGTCTGGCGGCGCATATCGACGGCCCGGAAGAAAGGCAACCCAGGGGAGGTAGAACCGCTTGAGCCAGGTCATCTGCGCTGTTCTTGGCGGAGGACGAGGAACGCGGCTGTTCCCGCTCACCAAGGAACGCTGTAAGCCAGCAGTGCCGTTAGCCGGCAAGTACCGCCTGATCGACATCCCCGTGAGTAACTGCCTGAACTCCGGCTATGGCAGCATTTTCGTCATCACGCAGTTCAACACCGAGAGCCTCCACCGTCATGTATCGCGGACCTATCCCTTCGATGCTCTATCGGGTCGGTTCGTGGAGATCCTGTCAGCTGAGCAGACGATGGACAAGTCGGACTGGTATCAAGGCACGGCGGACGCCGTGCGCCATAACCTGCGGCATCTGCGCCTGCACGCGGCCAGCCATGTACTGATTCTGTCCGGCGACCACCTGTATCGTATGGACTACCACGAGTTGATAGGCCATCACGACGACAGGAACGCGGACCTGACCCTGGCGGTGCAACCTGTGACGGCGGCGCAGGCGTCCAGCTTGGGAGTACTAAAGGTGGACGCGGCTGGACGGATCGAGGCCTTCGCCGAGAAACCCAGCGATGAGGCCACACTGCGCGACTTTGCCCTGCCCAGACCGACCGGCACCGACCCCACTACTGGTGAGCCCCTGACCCACCTGGCTTCCATGGGCGTCTATGTGTTCTGTCCTCGTGTGCTGCGGAACTTGCTTATGCAGGGCGAGGAACAGGACTTTGGCAAGGAGATCATCCCTTCGGCAATAGCCCGCTACCGCGTGTTCTCTCACATCTTCACGGGCTATTGGGAGGACATCGGCACCATCTCGGCCTTCTACCGCGCCAACCTGGAGCTCACAATGCCCCAGCCGCGTCTGAATCTGTTTGACCCCAACTGGCCCACTTACACCCGCGCGCGCTATTTAGCACCGGCAAAAGTCAACGGTGCTCGACTACGCAACGCTCTGGTGGCCGAGGGGGCTATGGTCGACGCCACCGAGATCGATCACTGCATAGTGGGCGTGCGCAGCGTTGTCGGCGAGGGCTGCGTTCTTCGCGATAGCATCCTGATGGGCAACGACCACTACAGCGCGTCGGGCTTCCCCGGCGCGGACCTAAGCGTACCGGAGGGCCCCTCTAAGCTAGGCATTCAGGCGGGCTGCCGAATCGAGGGTGCGATCATTGACAAGAACGTGCGCATCGGCGAGAGTGTCGTCATACGAGGCCGCCCGGGTAGCGGCATTGATTCCGACCATGAAACCTACCACGTGCGCGACGGGATCGTGATTGTTCCCCGCTCTCAGGTGCTCCCTGCCGGTAGCCGGATCAGCGTGTGAAGCCTTCGGGGTCCACGACAACCAATAGGTAAGGCCAGTTGGCAGGAAACAGATTGCGTAGGCGCTGGAAAACAGCGGGAGGTAGTGTCAGTGGGTCTCTTGCAGAGGATCCGTCGGATCATCATCAGGACAAACCTGGGCTAAGTAGTGGAACGGGCCGAGAATCTCGAACACATGCTCAGCCAACTCCTTGCCGAAATGGAGCAAACCGTGCGGGATACACAAGAGAGGATGGCCAAGGCCAATGCGCTCCTATAAACAACTGCAGCGCAAGCTGGACTGGATGAGCAGGGGCAACTGGCCGCCCAGTGGGAGCAGAGAGTCGAGGAAGCCCTGCGCTTGGGTAATGAGGAGAGGGCCCACGAAGCCCTGCGACGGAAGCTGCCGCGGCGGCAGGCAGTCAATCAGCTTCCGTCGCAGGTGGCAGCGCCAGCAGGAAGCTGTTGACGTGTTGAAGCAGTCTCTTGACGCACTGCGTGGCAAGCTCGAGGAACCGCACTCGCGCGCCGTGAAGTGCTCAAGTCGCGCCTGGCCAATGCCGAGGTCCAAAGACAGTCACCGAAGCCGAAGAGGACAAGGCCGAAGACAAACTGGCACGCCTGCGGTACAGAATCGGTGGGCAGCAGTAGCGTCGCTGGCCGCGCGTAGGGCGTGAGCTCTGCCGCACCCGAACCGTGGGAGCTTGTGGGCCATTGATAGGAGCTGAGAGTGGTGGGGCGGGACGCCTTCCAGAGCTCGGCTCTTCGCAGTTCAGATGGTGGTTTTTGTTGTGCGTGGGCTGTTGGAGTTGCTTGAGCAGACCACACTCAAGGCACGAAATGGAGGTTGGTGCAGTTGAGGATCCTGGTCACTGGGGCAGCGGGTTTCATAGGGTCGCATGTAGTGGACGCTTATGTCGCTGCAGAACATGATGTAGTAGGAATCGACAACTTCGCGACTGGATCGCCTGAAAACCTAAACCCAGCAGCACGCTTTCACGAGGCCGATATTTGCAACCTGGAGAAACTGACTGCGATCCTGGCCGAGGAGCGTCCCGAAGTCGTCAATCACCACGCGGCCCAGGTGAACATCCGCGTGTCGGTAGCCCAGCCAATGTACGACACGGAGGTCAATGTGGTCGGGACGGTTAGCGTGCTGGAAGCATCGGTGCGCGCCGGTGTGCGCAAGGTGATTTTCATTTCCTCTGGCGGGGCTGTCTACGGTGAGGCGAGCGCGGTGCCAACGTCTGAGGATGCCCAGCCGCGGCCCATATCGCATTACGGCGCCGCCAAGCTAGCGGGGGAGCACTATTGTTACGTGTACCATGCTACTAAGGGGCTTACTTACACTGTCTTGCGTTACGCCAATGTCTACGGCCCGCGTCAGAATCCCGAAGGAGAAGCGGGCGTGACCGCGGTTTTCGCACGGCAAATTCTCGAGGGCAAGCGGCCGGTGATCTTTGGCGACGGTACAAAGACACGCGACTATGTCCACGTGTCCGACGTGGCTGCTATGAACCTCCTGGTGCTGGAAAGGGGAGATCTGGAGACCTTCAACGTTGGCACCGAGCGCGCGGTCAGCGACCGAGAGGTATTCGACGCAGTTGCCCGCGTGTTGGGCTATACCGAGGAGCCCGACTTCGGGGACTTCCGGCCTGGGGAAGTCATGCACTCGACCCTGGACTGTCGCAAGGCCCGCGACCTTCTCGGATGGAACGCCCGGGTGCGCCTCGAGGAGGGCGTCGTGGGCGTTGTGGAGTACCAGCGACGGCAACTCGAGAGAATTGGGCAAACCGGGAAACGTCCCCTCTCAGAATAAGCGGAACTTTTTCGCCGTCGTTGGGTTCCTAAATCTACAGCAGCTCGATTAAGCAAGGCTCGGGCCATGGGGGTTTACGCCAGTCCCGGGCTGGAGCAACCAGGACCGAGCACTCTCGGCTTCCAGGGTGGTCACTGGGAAGAGTCCCCGAAAGGCCGGGAGAAGGTTGTCGCCCCACGTGTAAACGTGGGGCGCGTCTTTTCACGTCTTTGCAGATCGTGGGATGCCTTGGAGCACGCGAACATGCCCCCAAGGGAGACGTCTCCGGGACGCCTGCTGAGTGGAATCTGCCTCCTCGAAGCTCGGGGCAAGGATAGCCTGACCACTACCTTACCTGCTTACTCACCTGAAACTAGAGGCTCTGCAGCCACGCCAGAATGTCTGCGGTCGCCGCCGGCTGGGCGTCGACTCGCGCGCCGGCACTGATAATCGCGGCGTAGGGCGCAGGGTCGCCAACGCCTGCTAGAAGCATGGGGCGTGGGGTCATGCAGGCGGCGATTTCGGGGAGATCCCCAACTCCCAGAATGTTCGGCAGCACGGGAGGCGCCAGATCCACCAACTCTTCAGGTCGGCTGCGCCGCTGCAGAAGCTCGAAGGTGTCACCGAGAGGGAAGGGAGGCGAGTCGGTCGCGTAGGTGGGGCCAAGGTTGTCGCATGCGAAGGCCTCAAGGGTCTGACCGCCGTCAAGTGCCGCCGCCAGCAGGCCGGGTACCGCAGTCGGTCCCAGCGCCACCAGCGCCACGGATCCCACTTGGACATCTGGCAGTGCCGCTAGAGCATGTACAGCGGCCCGAAGGTCGCGGGCTGTCATGGCCACCAGCGGACGCCCCCAGAGGATGCCGTGAAGCAGCCACACTGGTGTCTTC
>JAKORR010000220.1 GCA_029777735.1 Armatimonadota bacterium
CGACGATTGCTCTCTTCATGGTGCTCCTCCAGTTCGCCTCGTTACCTAAGGCGGTGCTTGATCACGCAGGGTTCAAAACTCAGATAATTGGTACCATAGAGGTTAGCCCTTATGGTCTCTTTTGGACAGTTGAGCCGCAGGGAATTTGGAGATAGCGATCCTGCATCGGTAGCCCCCTGCCCTCGAAGCTCACAGTGGCGACTCGGGTCCGGGTCGTCACGCGTGGGCTGGACTTTCCATCGGACCACAGATAACGAGCTTCCGCTCGCTGAGCAGGACGGGTGTGGAGACCGCTCTAGCTGCGGAGGGCGCGCCTCACGCGGTCGTGCGAGGTCCCCAAGACGTTGGCGAGGTTGGCGACGAGAGCCTCACTCGGGGCAGCTAGACCCTGGGCCTCCCACCTTTTGACCGTCGACACGGCGCATTGCATCCCCGCGGCCAGTTCAGTCACCGAGACCCCCGCAGCGAAACGCAGCCAACGAAGACTTGGCTCTTCCTCTGGGAGGAGGAGATCGCGCGCATCGACACCCAGGGCGCGGGCGACGGAGTGCAGTAGCTGCGGGCTGCGCGGTCCTGCCTCTCCTCGCTCCCACCTTGAAACCCTTCCGCCCCCTGCCAAGCCCACAAGCTTTGCCAGCTCGTTCTGGCTCAGGCAAGCAACCTCCCTTGCGGTACGCAGGGCGTTCCCATCAAGGGCGGGCACAGTTTCCATAGCGAGGCCACAATATGCGGCTCTTGCGGTCTGCCCAGCTAACACCGGCTTCCTCAGAGTGGAAGCTTGTCGTGGTCACCAAAAGACCCGTAAGACGAGGTCGCCGGAGGAAATATTGGGGGACCTGCCCTGGCCTGCGCAAACGGCGTCGTGGACCGCACGTCCCCCTCCGGCATTCCCACCAGTAAGTCATGGAGGGGGACGCGTATGGGTACACGCGTCAAGAACTCTTCCGTAGGAGCACTACAGAAGGAGACGCTCATGACCCGGGCTCACATCCCACCTGATTGGGACGACAACACAATCATCACCGTCAAGGACTTGGCCGACTTGTCCGGAGTACCTGAACAGCAGCTTCAGGCTTGGTCGCGCCAGGGACTGGGACCGAGATGGCATCGATTCCAAGGACAGGGATGCCTCTACATCACTGCGGCGGAAGCGCGTAGATACCTGCAGGCATCCAAGGTCACCGATTGGGGTGTTCCCAGTGCCGGCTAGGGCCACCGACGTCCCGGTCTATCTCAGTCTCGAGGAGGCGGCCCAGTGCATGGCAGTCTCGGTGAAGACCATCCGTAGGTGGATCGCCGCTGGGAGTCTGCCAGCGTATCGGTGCGGCCGGCGTGCCATTCGGGTCCGTCTCGATGACCTGGAAAGCACGCCGAAGCGGATCCCTTGTG
Organism: Armatimonadota bacterium; assembly: GCA_029777735.1. Classification (GTDB taxonomy): domain Bacteria; phylum Armatimonadota; class Zipacnadia; order Zipacnadales; family FEN-943; genus JAKORR01. Next base: position 1,390 of record JAKORR010000220.1, read on the forward strand.
CACGCTGGTAACACTGACTCAAGGGTGATCTGACAGCGCCAACTTCGGTCTCGCCTTTGCCATCTCCCAGGCGCTGTAGGTGTCTCCGATACGTGCGGCCAGCTGTTGGTCTCGATCAAGGGTGGCGTGCTGATAGATGGCCATCGCGGCCTGCGATGCATGGCCTCCTCGCGCCTGGAGTTCCGCCGCCGTTGCGCCATGTTGGCCGGCG
>JAKORR010000221.1 GCA_029777735.1 Armatimonadota bacterium
CCAGGATCACCGAACCGGCCGTCGGTGCCTCGACGTGGGCATCAGGCAACCATGTATGGAAGGGCCACATGGGGACCTTGATGGCGAACCCCAGGAAGAAGCCCCAAAAGATCAACACCGACTTTAGGCCGATCCCAGCAATGGGCTGCTGGCGGATAAGTTCAACCATGTCGAAGGTCCGCGGGTCGGAGCTGAAGTAGACACCCAGGATCGCCAGTAGCATCGCCAGCGAGCCCACCAACGTGTAGATGAAGAACTTGATGGCGGCATACTCGCGGCGTGGTCCACCCCAAATGCCGATGATGAAGTACATCGGCACCAGCGAAACCTCCCAGAACAGGTAGAACAGGAAGAAATCGAGCGACAGGAATACACCCAGCATGCCCGTCTCGAGTAGTAGGAAGAGAGCCATGTACTCCTTTACACGCTCTTGTATCCGGAAGGAGTAGACCACACACAGGAAGGTGAGCAGCGCCGTCAGGATCACCAGGGGCAAACTCAGGCCGTCCACGCCCAGGTGATAGGTAACGTTGATGGCCGGGATCCACTGGTACTGCTCTTCGAGCTGGAAATCTCCCAAGCCGATCTGGTAAGGAATAAGAACCATCACCGACAGCATCAGGGTCAGGCCGCTGGCAACCGCCGACACCCAGCGCATTGCCTGGATATGCCGCTGCCGGTCGAGCAGCATCACAACGATCATTCCGACCAGTGGCATGAAAACTACCAGGCTCAGGATGGGCAGATCGCCAGACGTGTTGGTCATTGCTCCTACCATAACATGTCTCCCCGCAGTCTCCGGGCCTCGCAGCAGCCGCTCTTTCCTTGCTGCCTTCTCCAGTGCCCTTGTCTCAGGCTCGGGGCGGGCAGTCCCTCCCGCAGTCCGCAGCAGGACGCCCTTCCACCGACTGTTGCCGTGCGCGCCTCACTGGGTTGCTACCACGGCAGCGGCGTTCCCAGCCGCCACCATAGCGCCGCAAGGACCGCTGCCGCAGCTATGGTCGCCGCGAAGATCGCCAAGCCGGCCACGTAGTCTTGGACCTTGCCGCTCTGCAGGCGCGCTCCGGCCTCCCCCACAAGGCCCGTCAAGAAGGCCATTACGTTAATGGCGCCGTCGATCACAATCAGGTCGAACCAACGGATGAGTTGGGCCACCAGCACCCGCGTCCCCCAGCCAATCGCATTCACGATGCCGTCGATGACAAGCACGTCGAAGGCCGCCATCAACTTCGACAGCAGCACTGTGCCCGCGACCACTGTGTAGCCATACAGCTCGTCGAACCAGAATTTCCTCTTGCTGGCCGCGTACAAGGGCCAAAGGACCTTCTTGAGCACCTCGGGCGAAAAGACCCGCCAGTAGTACATGGCCGCGGCAAGCAGTAAGCCACCTGCCGCCAGGGCCGTGGACGCGCCCGCCACAGTCCAGTTGAAGCCCACGGCGTGAGTCCCCTCCAGCTCCGGCCTCATTCCCGCCAGAAAGCGATGGAACAGGTTACTCATCACCCACGGCGAGCCGATCCACCCGAGGAAGACCGCGAATACCGCTAGGATCCGCAGCGGCCAGAGCATCACTGCCGGGCTTTCGTGGGCGTGTTCTGCCACCTCGGTGCGGGGGCTCCCAGAGAAAACGTTGAAGCACAAGCGGCCCATGTAAAGCGCCGTAAGGAAGACACCTATCTCGAGCCCGACGAAGAAAACCCACCGTCCTTCCGCCTGGCCCACATGCCACGTCGCCAAGATAATCTCGTCCTTCGAGAAGAACCCCGCGAAGGGGAAGATGCCTGCCAGCGCAAGCGTCCCGGCCCAAAAGGTCCACTGCGTCACCGGCATCTTGCGCCCAAGCCCACCCATCTTCCCCATGTCCAGTTCTTCCTGCATTGCGTGCATCACCGAGCCAGACCCGAGGAACAACAGAGCCTTGAAGAAGGCGTGGGTAATGAGGTGAAAAACGCCGGCGACAAAGCCCGCCAGGCCCATACCCAGCCCTACCATCATGTAGCCCAGTTGCGAGATCGTAGAGTATGCCAGCACACGCTTAATATCGTTCTGCGTCACGCCGATGAGCGCTGCCATCAGAGCCGTGATAAGCCCGATGCATGCTACAACGCTCAGTGCGGGCAGGCCGAAGACAATAGCCTGATCCAGCGAAGCCCAGTACATGGGCGACAGGCGCGCCACCATGTACACACCCGCCGCGACCATGGTGGCCGCGTGGATTAGGGCGCTCACCGGCGTTGGGCCTTCCATGGCGTCGGGGAGCCACACGTGCAGAGGGAACTGAGCGCTCTTGCCCACCGCACCTCCGAAGAGCAGCAGCGCCGCAATCCCGGCGATCGACGCCGACATCGTGCCAGTCCTTATGGCGGCGAAGGTCTCCTCGAAACGCAGGCCCGGCGCGTAGATGAAAAGCAGAAACACACCAATGGCGAAGAACAAATCGCCAATGCGCGTGACTACGAAGGCCTTCGTCGCCGCGCGGGCCGCCTCCGGCTTGTAGAACCAAAACCCGATGAGCAGATACGAACACAGGCCTACCAGTTCCCAGGCCACATAAAGCACCAGGAAGTTGCTGGCGAGCACCAGTAGGAACATGGAGCCGCAAAACAGACTCATGTAGGCGAAGAAGCGCTGATAGCCGTCGTCGCCATGCATGTAGCCCGCTGAGAAAACCATGATGCACGTCGCCACGATGCTGACCATAACCAGCATCACGGCGGAGAGAGCGTCGACCTGGAACCCAACCTCGAGCGTGCGCCCCGCCAGCACGGCCCAAGGAGCTGCGCAGCTGTAGCTAGGCGCGCCGAGGACGAGCTCCGTCAGCACGCCCAGCGAGAAGGGCAGCGTCGCCGCGATACCCACAACCGCTATCCACGCCACGCCTTCACCCATGCGTCGCTTTAGCCCGGCGCCAAAGAACATGAGCACCGCGCAGGCGGCGAAGGGGAACAGCGGGATTATCCAGACTAACTCTTTCATGTTCGGTTCAGTGTATCTATCCGGTACCCTTCGGTCCGGTCATCTCGACTCCCCGCCTGAAGCGTTCACCCTACACCACTCCCCAACCCCCAGTACGCGGCAGCTGTTCTTCGGGCGCTACCACCGCATTCGGTCAGCATCGTCCGGCTCCACTGTCGCCAGTGTCTGGTAAAGACGAAGGATGATCGCCAGACCAACCGCAGCCTCGCAGGCTGCCAGCGCGATGACCATCAGCGCAAAAATCTGGCCGTCCGCCATGTCGACGCCAGCGCCCGGCTTAACAGTCACCAGCGGGCCAAATCTGTTGAAGGCCACCAGGTTAATACTCGCGGCGTTCAGCATTAGCTCGATACCCAGCAACACTCCGATGGCATGCCGGCGCGTCACGACCGCGAAGAGTCCCATGGCGAACAGCAGTACCGCAACCGCTAGATAGTGCGCCAGACCGACAGGTGGCAGGCTCACGATGGCCTCGCCTCCTCGGTCGGCACGTGGGCAGCCCCACCACCCTGGGCCTCAGGGGCCTCCTCAGCGTCACTGCGGCGCTCGGCCCTCGCCAAGACGATCGCCCCTATCATCGCCACTAGCAACACCACGGACATAAGCTCGAACGCCAGCAAATGTCGCGTCAAGAACAAACGACCGATGAGCGCGACGTTGGTCTGTCCCGTAGTGGGTGCTGTCTGCGACGGCCAGCCCGCTGCCCACAGGGCCACGCCCAGCGTCGGCGCCATGACAACCACGAAGGCCCCGGCCGACACTACTCCTGCGAACAGATGCCTGTTGCCCGACAGTATCCCACGCCCAGTAGCTCTCTCCAGCAACAGCACAGCAAAGATGATCATGACCGCGATGGCGCCCGCATAGACCAGTATCTGCACACCAAAGAGCACGTGTGCACCCATCAGAGCGAATAGGCCCGCCACGCCTAGCAGACAGAACAGCAGCCACACCGCCGCGTGAAGGACCCTCCGCGCAAACAACACACCTAGCCCGCTGACGAGCGCAACGCCCGCCGTGCCCAGAAAGCCGACGTATTCAAGCCATTGCTCAGCGGTCAGGCCATAGTATTGCACTAGATTCACTTGGAGCAGCCAACGTCATCCCCAGCACAGACACGCCCTCCACCCAATACTGGGACGCCAATGCCTTCCCGGCTGCGTCTCATTCTCCCTTGTCCTCATGCTCCGCCTCCGCCGTTTGCTGAGCCTCTAGAGGCCGCTGCACATCGTCGAACTCAAGCCCCCGCGTCCGCAGATAGTCGATGTCGCGAATCAGCTTGCGCGGAGTGTCCACCGCAGTCTCGTAGTCCGGCGTCATCGTAATGGCACTCGCCGGGCACACCTCCACACACAGCCAGCAGTACTGGCACAAGCCCGCATCGATGTAAAACTCGACCGGATGCCGCTCGCGCCCCCGTCCCTCTGGCGTGATGTGAATGCAGCCCGACGGACACACGTTTTGGCACTGCAGACACGCTATGCAGCGCAACTCCCATGTCTTCCAGTCCGTGATGAGCGCGAAGTCGCCCCGGTAGCCGGGCCCCGGCAGCCAGTTTCTCCGCGCCTGTCGGTGGGGATACTGGTCAGTGACTTTCTTGCGCCAGAAGTTCCTCAGCGTCACCCAGTGTCCCACCAGGATTGTCCAGGCTCCCTCGGCTATCAGCCACAGCGCATTCCACACCGTCAGACGTCGACGAGGTGGGACGTCCACTAGCCCCGTCGTCGGCGACGGATTGTAGGGTCCCAGCACAAACCCTCTGGTCTCTCTCATTTCTCTCATGCGTACATCAACACTACGCCAACGATCACAAGGGCCGCGAAGCTCGCAGGAATCAATAGCTTCCAGCACATCGCCATGAGCTGATCCACCCGCAGGCGCGGCAGGGTCCAGCGTACCCACATCGCTATAAGAACAAAGATCCAGGCCTTGAGGTTGAGCCACACTAGGCCCTCGAAGGGCAGGTTCGAACCACCCAGTGGCGAGGCCCACCCGCCGAGGAACAGCACCGCGAAAAGCAGGCCCACTACGAACAGGTGAGTGTACTCCGCTAGGAAGAAGAGACCAAACTTCATGCCCGAATACTCAGTATGGAACCCAGCCACCAGCTCGCTTTCTGCCTCCGGAATGTCAAAGGGAGTGCGGTTCACCTCGGCAATACCGGCGATGAGAAGAAGGATCGCCGGCAGCATTAGCCACGGCCGCCACAGGAACCAGGCCCAGATCCCCGCCTGCTGCTGCTCCACCATCTGCGACAGAGACAGCGTCTCCGCCTGTAGCACCACACACATGGCAGCCAAGACAAGGGGTATCTCGTAGCTGATAAGCTGGGCCACGCCGCGCAAGGCGCCCAATAGCGACCACTTGTTGTTCGATCCCCAGCCGCCACACACAATGCCCAGCATGCCTATCCCCGACACAGCGACCAGGTAGAGTAAGCCGATCTCCCAGTCCAGCCAGCGCCCAACGTTAGCCCGTACATCCCACGGTATTACTGCGAACATCATCACCGTCGCTGACACCAACAGCACCGGCCCCAGTAGGTGCAGGAACCGGTCCGCGTCCCGCGGGACGATGTCCTCCTTCTCCAGCAGCTTCAGCGCGTCCATAGGCGTCTGGAAAAGGCCGATGGGCCCCACACGCATTGGCCCGAGTCGGCTCTGGATGTATCCCGACACCTTGCGCTCGAGGTAGATGGCAGCCAGCGCTACAACGGTGATCAGCAGTAGCACGAAGATAGCGCCGAAAATCCAGGCCAGCACATCCACCAGCAGCCCCGGTATGCCGAAGCGTGTACACAAACCTTCGCTGAAGGCACGGATCCTCTCCGCCCAGTCAGCGATCATCGACTTTTTACCTCCGTCGTCTCGGCCAGCATCTGGCCTTATATATCTCCCCGGCCTGGCCCTAGTGGTACCCGGGCCTCCCTCCGGGGTCTGGCTCGGGTCAGCGGTCTACGTCCCCCAGCACAATGTCAATGCTCCCCAGTATGGCTACCACGTCGGCCACCAGGTGGCCACGCATCATCTCCGGGAGGGCCTGCAGGTTATAGAAGCTCGGGGCGCGCCAATGTAGCCGATAGGGCTTCTCCGAGCCGTCACTGCACAGATAGCAGCCCAACTCGCCACGCGCCGACTCGACCCGCTCGAAGACCTCGCCTGGCGGAGGCTTGATTAACCTTGGTACCTTCCCGGCATTGACTGGTCCCGCCGGTAGCTTGTCCAGACATTGACGCAGAATGCTCACGCTCTGCCGCATCTCTTCAACCCGCACCAGGTGCCGTGACATGGCGTCGCCATAGGGCTGGGTGGGTATCTCGAACTCAAGCTCTGGATAGGCAGCGTACCCCTCGATCCGCCGCATATCGTGGGCCAGCCCACATCCACGCAGGACAGGCCCGCTACACCCGTAGCTCAAGGCCTTCTCGGGCGACAGGACCCCGACACCCTCCATGCGCGCTCGGAAGATGCGGTTGCGCGTCAATAGGTTGTTGTATTCCTCCAAGCGCTGCGGAAAGAGGTCCACAAATTCCCGTAGTCCCTCCACAAAGCCTACCGGCAGGTCGTTGCGCAGGCCGCCGATACGCAGGTAGTGGTACATCAGGCGCTGGCCTGTGGCGCTTTCGAATAGGTCCATCAGCATCTCCCGCTCGCGGAAGCAATACAGGAACGCAGTGGTCGCGCCCACGTCCATGCCCAGCGTGCCGAAGTAGACCAGGTGCGAGGCTAAGCGATTCATCTCAGCCATGATGACCCGCACGTACTGACACCGAGGCGGCACCTCTAGGCCCATCAGCCGCTCCACAGCC
>JAKORR010000222.1 GCA_029777735.1 Armatimonadota bacterium
CCCGGCGACCAGATCGCCACGTATCTTGTTGACTACGTGTTCAACAAGCTGCCGCTCAGGCTGGCGACGGACGGCGTGCTACGCATCCCCGGTTTGCGCCGGGTCGTGCTGCCAGAGACCCGGCACTCGCTTGACTGGCTCGGCGTGAACTACTACCAGCGCTTCCGCATCCGCTTCAGCCTGCTGTCGGGGCTCTCCGGCGGGAAGCTCATGCAGCATCTCAAGCGACCGGGCGTGCTTGTAGGCCCCGGCGAGTGGGGCGAAATCCACCCGGACGGGCTGGCACTAACGCTGCGGCAGTTGTGGCGGCGCTACCACTTGCCGCTCCTCGTGACGGAGAACGGCATCCCCGATGCAACAGACGAACTGCGCCCCGGCTTCATCGTGTCGCACCTGCGGCAGGTGTGGCAGGCCATCAAGGAGGGGATTCCTATCTGGGGATACTACTTCTGGAGCCTCGTCGACAACTTTGAGTGGACGGAGGGCTATGACCCCCGCTTCCGCTTCGGGCTGATCGGCGTGGACTTCGAGACGCAGGAGCGCCACATCCGGGAGAGCGGGCGCCTGTACGGTGCGATCAGCCGTGTGGGCGGCATCTCGCGGGAGATCGTCGAGAGGTTTGCGCCGGGGCTTGCGTCGGACGTGTTTGCTGTCTGAGGGCCAAATCGGGAAATCTGTCACAGGGAATCGTGGCAAAGGTTACTCGCCATACTCCATGAAATATGCGAGGTTGAGGGTGGGCCACCGCACCTTGCGGTAAACCTCTGACACTGCCTACTCTAACCGAACAGAAGCAAACGGAGAGGATCAATGGCGATACAGTGGTCCGAGCACTATGCATCCCGCACGAAGGCGATGCGTAGTTCGGCAATCCGCGAGCTGCTCAAGCTGACGCAGCAGCCGGATATCATCTCGTTCGCAGGGGGCCTGCCGGCCCCTGAGTTGTTTCCGCGGGAGCGCGTGTTAGAGGCCTCCCGGCGCGTGCTGTTAGAGCAGGGCTGCCAGGCACTCCAGTATGGGACGACGGAAGGCTACAACCCGCTCCGAGAAATGATCGCCCGGCAAATGGCCGACAAGGGCTTCGACTGCACGATTGACAACATCCTGATCACGGCTGGCTCACAGCAG
>JAKORR010000223.1 GCA_029777735.1 Armatimonadota bacterium
AAACATTGAGGCCACGGTGGGCCACAGCCGGTCATCGGAGCTACTTTCCTGCAAGTAGCACGTCACCTCGGTCACTTGATCGCCCTGGCGGTTAATGACCAAGGCGCCGGCTATCATGGCCTTGCCCTCGCCGCTCACGATGACACCGGGGCCTTTTCTGCTCCGGGGCCCAAAGACCTGTGCGGATTCTGTAGGTTCCGGCGCCAGCGTGAGCCGGGATCTTGATGCGCATGGGCCCGACCCGATACTCCTGGCCCGCCTACCACTAGGTGACGGGCGGGTCAGGCCAAGGCACAAAGATCCAGTATTCGCCTGGTGCGAGGTCCAGCGGCTTATTGACGCGCCAGACAATGGTCATCTCGAACTCGTCCCTACCCAAGTATCTGAAGCCCTCCACCCGAGCTGTAAGGTCGAGCACCCTAGTCTTTGGTTTCGGCAGCTTCGGCGGCGCCACGGGCAGGCGGGCCAAAGAAGGAGAGCACAGCGCATCAAAACCGTCTGTTCTGAGTTCGCTGCCGCACGAGGCACTCGGCTTCACCGGTGAAGGTTTCCCTGTGGGGGCCTTCGTCGAGCTGAGAAAAGATGTGTGTGCCCTCGGGGCCCCACGGCGCCTCGTTGTGGTTGCCCAGCCTCGGGAACTTGGTGAGGTATTCGTCCCCGCCCTCGCGCTGCAGCCTCTCGTGGTACTATTTCCATCCGACAGGCATCTTGGAGGCTTCTCAGTAGGAAGCAGTCCAAGGGTCTTTGCCCTGTGCTCCCGACTGGACCCGCGGCGAGGCTCCATAGTACATGTGTAGACTCACCATGGGGCCCCAGGTCCTATGTAGCAAAAGCGCCCCATCCAAGACCCGTGGAAGCGATTCTCTTTCCGCAAAGGCACACACCTCCGCACCCAAGCACGGGGTGCGGCGCGGCTGCCTGTGAGAACCTGGCGCTACCTGACCTTGCGCCAATAGTGGTCGTAGTCCCAGTCGGCCTGACCACCCTTGAACCACTTGACGTGACCGTCGCAGAGCGTGGCGTTGAATCCGTCGTTGTGCCGCGAGATGTTCACGCCGTCGTTCCGGATGCCTGCCGCCCTCGCACCGAAGCACGTAGCGCTGCAAGAAGGCCCTATCCAGTTGCCTCTCATGCACCAGCTGTTTGCATTCCAGGCGTCGGTGAGAAGTATCGTCTCCGCTGGGTGCGTGATGTCCCCCATACTGGCGTTGAAGTTGCCGCGACTGTCTGGCATTACAATTGG
>JAKORR010000224.1 GCA_029777735.1 Armatimonadota bacterium
GACATCATCGCTGCTGTCTTGGCTTCAGTAGCTGTGCCGAGGTGACCCAAAGACATGGTCCTCCGAACATTCACTGCCCAGTTTTGCCTGCCAACTGCGTAGCACAGCGAGCCTTTGCCTAGGGAGCAGCAGCGGGCTACAGGCCTTCCGTGTGCAGCAACAGGAGCGAGTAGGGCGGGAGGCTTACCGATGCCTCTCCGGGCAGCACCAGGTGCTCTGCCAGCACACTACTTGCCCCACTCGCACCTGATACAGCAGTAATGTCCACACTGCCGCCATATGCGACACCATACCCTTGCAGCGTTACGTTGGCCTCGAGTGGCTCCGCGCCCACGTTTGCCAACAGCCACGCTTGCGTCCCGTCTTCCGCTAGCCACGCACTGCTTTGCACAGTATGGAACTGGAAGTCCTGCTCTCCGGCTCTTACGTTCACCGTTGGCCCGCCGACGAAGTCCCAGTCCACCATCCTGCCCAGCAGCAGCCACTTGCCCACCCCTGCGCGAAGCAGATTGCAGTGCTGGCGGGTGAAGCCCAGGATCGTTGGATCCACGGCGTCGGGCTCGAGGGCCCGCCCCCACACGCAGCCCCCGGGCGTCTTGCCTGTCAGCACGTTGAGAGCCTGGCCAAGCGTCAGGTAGAGCGATGGCTTGTCGTGCAGACTAGCCGAATCGCCGCCATAGCCCAGGCAGTACTCGTGATACAAGTACGTGAACAGAGGAATTGGGTACGGGCGGCCCGGGCCATTGCGGGGCCAGCGCCCGAACTGATAGTCGCGCGCGTGGTAGCAGTCCAGCAGCGGGATGAAGAACTCGTGGGGCTCCTCGATGGCAAAGGCGTAGTCTCGGCTGTGCTTCTTGCCCTCGGCGACGACCTCGGCGAAGACGTCATAGACGGCCTGAGTAAGCCATCGGCCATAGCCGGCAGGATGTCCATGGGAGGTCGAGTAGCAGGGTGGCATGGCTCCGCCGACAATCTGGTCCACCTGGATGCACTGGATGCCCAGCTCAAGGCAGCGAACCGTGGCGCCGGTCAGTATCTCTCGCGCCAGCGGCGTCGCGGGGCAGATTTGGGCATATCGCCCCACGTCCTGATCGGGCTCCCCGAGGATCTGCACAGCGCCGTCCTCGCCCACGACAGCCTGTGTTCGCCCACGTTGCTCGAACTCCTCGCGGTTGGACGGGCCGAGGCCCGCCTTCTCCAATGTCCACTTGAGGCCCGACAGAAAGACCAAGGTGTTGTGACCGCTGTCTAGGATGGACTTAGTGGCGTGGATGAAGGCCTCATCGCCACCGAAAGGAGGGAAGTAGTCGGGTGTGACCCACGGCCCATGTTTCTCCCAGGCCATGATCATTGCGCAGATAGGCCAGTCGAGCGCCTCGCCGTAGTGGCGGATGTACTCAGGAAGTCGGGACAAGAAGTCCGCAGGTGTGTCTCCCGTTGGGCGCTGCCGTACGGATACAGCATGAAAAAAGGGACCCCTGAGCAGCCATTGTGGCAGATCATGGCGTTCCACGAGCTTGCGACGACACCAAGGCTGTTTGAGCGCCCAGGCCTTGTATAGGTTCGCCACCGCTGTCCAGCGCCCCTTGTAGCAACGCACAACCACGGGGTAGGTCACTCTCTGGGGCCGACCTGCCTCCCGGGGAAACAGATGGGTGGCCGAGAGGCGCACACCCGGATCGGTGCGGCGGAAGGACATCCGTTTGGTGAAGCCTTGCGCGTCCTGACAAGCTATGTAAACACCGGCGTTGGGGCTGCCGACGGCCAGGAACTGAGCTGTGAGGCTGCCGGGATAGGACAGGGTCCAGCTCGCGCCCACCTTGAGGGCTACGGAAGGGTCCTGGATAACACAGCCGTCGGAGGCGGGGAGGACAAGCTCATCGTCCGCGCTCTCCGCACCGAGAGGCAGACGTACGGCCACCACCGGGAATTCCACGCCGACGACGGCATAGCCTGCCTCAGGCTCCACCTCAATTCTCCCGAGCAGGGAGCCGTCCGCTCCTGGGGATAGGCTGCAGACCACGCTGGCCGGGTGGGTGTCAGAGGGCTGGAAGCGCAGCCGCTTAACGGCGCCCACGGTGTCACAGCGAACGGCGCCAGCTTGGGTCGCATTGACGAAGAGATGCGCACCGTCGGGCTGGACCAGGTCCAGAACGTATAGAGGCTCGTCGGACGCTAACAGGTTGAGGGCAGGTACGTCCGGCGGGGCCAGGGACCTGAAACCATGCAGATCCTCGGCTAAGGTCACGATGGCGGAGCCAGAAGTAATCCTCGTCGCCGCCGGCGATGCGGCGATAACCGCGCCAGCAAGAACTGTCAGCACGTGAGTCACTCCCATCGCTTGCCCCTGCCACCGTCCAGGAAGCCAAGCGGCAGGCGGGCACGCCAGACCGCGCTTGGAGGCCCGCCAGCGAAGGCCTCTCACTACTGCTAGTCCCCTGGGGTGGAATCTCGGTGTCAGGTTCCCCTGAACAGGGAATACACGCGCACCGGGTCCTGGTAGAATTCGTGGATGAGTCGGGGCTCACCTCCACAGAATGCGCTCTCGGGCCTTTTTCCATCCCAAAGCACTGTGATTTACCCACTTTTGAACAGTCTCCGCAGTGGGCGAAGAGGAAGTCTATCAGGCCAGGGAAGCTAACGATAAGGGGTGGCGAGGAACACAAAGCCCCTACGCTGGTCCCATTGCAAACGAACCTGGCAGCTACATTGCTGTGACTAGTGTAAAGAATCTTCTGCAAAAAGGGGCAAGTCATGGTATTTCCTAACGGGGATGAGACGACCCAAAGAGGGTAAAGATGACCTATCCCCCTGAAATCAGACCGGGTGAAGTGAGAGGATCCGAGTAGAATAGGGTTTTGAAGGAGGGTCCTCTCATGAAGAGCAGGCGGTACAGCGAGGAGCAGATTGTGCGCATTCTGGGGGAGATCGGCAGTGGCAGGTCGGTGGCGGA
>JAKORR010000225.1 GCA_029777735.1 Armatimonadota bacterium
CAGGGAGGCGTCAAGGACACCGTGAGCATGGGGAATGTTCGGTTTCCGCAGGATGAATCTTTCGCCGCCAGGAAACCGTCGTGAGGGCCTAGGGCAAGAATAATCACAGGGCAACCGACGTCCAGCTGGGCTCCGGAGCAGAATATCGGCCTACTTCAATGGGAAAACCAGCCACCTGCGCACGCTCCTTCCTACTCGGCAGCGACGGCTACCGGCTGCCTTGGCCCTTTGGCCAAGTCTATCCTGCGGAAACTGTACTCCCCACTTGCGAGGGGTTGTTCGGATGTTTAAGGATAGACGGTGTGGTTGAAGGCAAGAGCAGCGGCGAAGAGCCTTGCCAAGGTACCTTGAGGGCTACCGGTGCATCCCCCGGCCCGACGCAGGGCGTCTCGTAAGCAGCGCATAGCGCTCTCGGCGGCGTTGTTCGTCCTTATGCTGGCTCGCCAGCCACCAGGGAACAGATAGAAGGTCAGGGCCAGGTCCAGATTGCGCATCAAGGACTGCACAGCTCCGCGGGCTTTCTCCCTCCAGCGCCGGGCCAAGGCCTGGGCCCTTGCCTGGGCCTGCTCAAGGCTATCGGCCTGGAAGATCTCCCGCGCCTCGGCCATGAACCGCTTCTTCAGTCCCGCTGGTGCGTGGCTTCTCGCCGCCCGTAGCTTGTGATTGATGCACAACTGCCAAGGCACCGGTCCCCACACCATCGCCGCCGCTGCACGGTAGGCAGCGTTGTCGTCGCTCACTACCACTGCGGGCCCCTCCAACCCTCGCTGATACAACCTGTCGAACAGCCGCCTACAGGTGGCCTCGTCCTCTTTCTCGCCCAGCTCGAAGTCCAGGATCTGCACTCTTGCCTGCTCGGGCCACAGCCCAATCGCCACCACAGCGCAGGCCTTGTGCCCTTTGCGCCCAGGCCCCTTGCCCACCGTGAAATGCAGCCCATCCACCACCAACACCGGCGGCACTTGGCCCAAAGGCTCCCTCCGCCACTGCTGATATTTCCTCTCCGCTTGTCCCAGCCGCTCCCCCAAAGCACTCGCCGATACCCCTACCCCTGTCTGCTGCCACACCCACCGGCCCATAGCCCTCACCGATCCCTGCTGCACCCACCTCGCCACTAACTGCTCCCAACCCCCTACCAGTCTGGCAAACCGCTCCCACTACCCGTGTTCCCACCTCCCCGCCGCTGCGCAACAGCGACATTTCAACATCGGCATCGGCACCCGCACTTCCCCCCGCGGTGTCACCAGCGTCCTGCCTCGGTGCCCGTTGCGCCAGAACATCCCCCGAGCCCGAGCACCACAACGCCTGCACTCCACCTCCCCCTCCTCCACCAGCTCCCTACTGGCGATACCCTCCCGCCATCCCCGCCCTAGCATTTCCTCCACCCTCGCCTCCAGTAAAGCCCCGATTACCTCCGCCATCACCCAACCCACCTCCTCCTCCACCCTGTGCATCACCCAACCCAAAACCTCACGACGCCCAAGCCGATCCTTGACCCTCTTAGCCTGTGCTGCTATGCTTGCTGCGTCTACTGACATGGCGCGGGACCTCCCTTTTCCTCTCTCTACCACAGGAGATTCCCCGCGCCTTTGCTCTTTCCCTCTCTAACCCTATCCTGCGGGAACTGTATACTCCCAGTCGAACCGCCAGGTTGACTCGCCTCTGACACGAGGCTTATAATTCACTTGCTTCCGTTCCATAAAAGCGAACCGCAGTGTAAGCGGAACAAGCGAGGTGCCCCTTATGCGCCGCGCTCGGCGTAAGCCGTTAGGGCAGATGCTCGTCGAGAAGGGCTTGGTATCGGCACAGCAGCTCCGAGAGGCCCTGGAGGCTCAGCGCGAGAGTGACCTGCGTATTGGTGAGATCTTGGTGACTCTAGGGTACCTAGATCGGCGTGCACTGTTCGAAACGCTCAGTGAGCAGCTTGGGGTGCCCTTCGTAGATGTGGAGCACGCCCATATTGACAGCAACGTCGCGAACCTGATCCCCCGCGATCTTGCTGAGAAATACCAGTGCATCCCTATCGGTCGCGGCGACGGCACCATAAAGGTCGCCATGGCTGAGCCCGGCGACGTCATGGCAGAGGACGACCTGAGGGCCCGGCTCCAGGTTCCCATCGAGGCGCTGCTGGCTGATCCCGAGAGCATTAAGGCTGCGATCAGCGCCACTTACACAGAGGCCGAACCAGCAGCGGCAGCTGCTCGCAGCTTTAGCAGCGACATGAGTGACGTCGAGGCCTTGGCCGCGTCGGTCAGAGACTCCGGCCTGCTCGGCGTGCAGGACGTCCAGGATGAGGCCTCGGAGGGCCAGGTCGTCACTGACCGTGTTGCCGACCTGGCCGAAGAGGCTCCAATCATCCGTATGGCCAAGGTGCTGCTGCAGCGAGCGATCCAGGAGCGTGCTTCCGACATCCACGTGGAACCGGAACGGGATTGCCTGCGCATACGCTATCGCATTGACGGCGTTCTCCATGAGGTGATGCGCGTGCCCAAGTTTGTGCACGCGCCGCTGGCGTCTCGCTTCAAGATCATGGCCAACATGAACATCGCCGAGCACCGTGTGCCCCAGGATGGACGGATCCACGTGCGCCACGCGGGCAACGAGTACGACCTGCGAGTGTCCTGCGTGCCGACCACCAACGGCGAGAAGGTAGTTATGAGAATCCTGGATGTCCAGTCGGTTCTCATCGGTCTGGAGTCGCTTGGCCTTGAGCCCGACCATCAGGCGATCGTCGAGCGCCTCATCCGTCAGCCCAACGGCATGATCCTCTCGACGGGGCCGACTGGAAGTGGCAAAACCACGACCCAGTATGCCATTCTCAACACGATCAACAGTGTTGAAATTAATATTCTGACCATTGAGGATCCGGTAGAGTACCAGCTCGACGGTATCTACCAGGTGCACGTGAATCGCAAGGCGGGCCTTACCTTCGCCATCGCCTTGAAGTACTTCTTGCGTCAGGACCCCGATGTCATCTTGGTGGGGGAGATCCGCGACCTCGAGACGGCTGAAATTGCCATCCAGGCCTCGTTGACTGGGCACTTGGTTCTAAGCACACTCCATACCAACGACGCTCCGTCCACGGTCACCCGAATGGTTGACATGGGCGTGGAGCCCTTCCTTATCAGCTCTTCGGTTATCGCTTCTATCTCCCAGCGCCTTGCTCGCCGCATCTGCAGCCACTGCAAGGAACCCTACACGCCACGGCGCGACCTGTTGCTCGGCTTCGGCTTCGATCCAGATGCGCCCGAGAACAAGGACGTGGTTTTCTACCATGGCCGCGGCTGTGAGCGTTGTCGAGGTACAGGCTACTACGGCCGCATCGCCATCTTCGAGCTGCTGGAGATGAATGCCGAACTGGCTGAGCTGGTGGCCAAACGAGCTACGCACGGCCAGATCCGGGAAGCAGCTTTGGCCGCAGGTATGAAGACGTTGGCAATGGACGGTTTTCGTAAGGTTCTGCAGGGCGTTACGACAGTGGATGACCTTGTGCGCGTTGTGGCCACAGCCGGCCAGTATGCTTAGCAGTGGCTGCAGCCGCCGCGCCTTTATAACATGACCGTACAAGAATCAGGAGGAGTTCCGATGGCTCAACAACCCATAGGTCAGCAGCAGAGACGCGGCCCACAGCGCAAACCCCTCACCGATGTGCACCTTGACGAGCTGCTTGAGCTTGTGGTCGAGAATGAAGCCTCAGACCTTCACCTAGCGGTGGGGCTGCCGCCCGTTCTACGTATCGAC
>JAKORR010000226.1 GCA_029777735.1 Armatimonadota bacterium
CCTGCGCCCGGCGTGCCCAGACCCTCGACGACAGTCTTGCGGAGGCCACTGACAGATTTTCGGCATCGGCAGGCTCCCGCGCAGGGACACGGTACCCGCTCCGGGTGCAGGGCAGCACTGCCGCATGTTCCTGGGCTGAAGAGTTTTCCACAGGCCCTGTGGAGAAGCGGCAAGCGTTTGTGGAGTGCCCTGGGGACCCCCTGTGGACAAGCCAGTCCGGCCTGTGGGCAACGTGCTCTCGCAAACTCCCAACTGCCCGCCGACTAGGACAAATGTCCGCCTGGGCGGAATCTCCCAACACTGCCAGGCTGTGCACAATGTCACACGCCCAGAAAGAGGCAAGGGTTTGACACACACCCCGTCGGGTGCGCTATAGGGCACTTCGTGGGCCTCTTGTCCACAGCGGGTGTGCACAGACCGGGCGCCTCGGTGCCAAGCTGATCAAGCACTTCCCTGCTCGGAGCCTGATGACCTTGGCGTGCGCCGGCATTTGGGTCCGGGTACCCCCATGGGGTATGGTCGGGGCATGTCCGAAGAGCATCCCACCCATGGCTACATCCACGACAAGGATGCCTACCTCAAGCGGCTCCGCCGCATCGAGGGTCAGGCGCGTGGCCTGCAGAAGATGATCGAGGACGACAAGTACTGCATCGACATCTTGACGCAGATATCTGCCACCACCAGCGCACTTGAATCAGTGGCCCTCGGGCTGCTGGACGAGCATCTCAACCACTGCGTCCGCCATGCGGCTGAGCAGGGTGGACCGGTGGCGGACGAGAAGATCCGCGAGGCCAGCCTGGCGATCGCCCGGCTCGTCCGCTCCTGAGGGTCTGCATCCAACCAAGCCCAACCAGCACGATCAACGAACAGCACCAATACGGAGGATTCCATGATCAGCAACTACATCGTCACTGGCATGACCTGCGGTCACTGCGTCAACCACGTCACCGAGGAGGTCTCGGCCATCGACGGCGTGCAGTCGGTCGACGTCCAGCTCGAGGGCGGCACCATGGCCGTCACCTCCGACGCCCCGGTCGACCTGGAG
>JAKORR010000227.1 GCA_029777735.1 Armatimonadota bacterium
GAGAGCATGTGCCGCCCCTCTCGGGTACCCCGGGCCGGAAGTGGTGAGCGCCTGGAGGAAGTGGTCATAGGCAGCCGCTGGTTCTCCGAGAACGACCTCAACCTCAGCCAGTCCGTCCAAGGCGTTGACCGCAGCGACGCTACCGGCGCCCGCGGCTACCAAGGACTGCACGTAGGCCTCGCGCGCGTCCTCGGGATGGCCGAACCGGCGGGATGTCTCAGCTATCTGAAGGAAGGTGTTGGCACGTCCTGGCTCAGAACGCAGCCCGTCATAGAGCTGAAGAGCCCGACGAAAAGGCTCGTGTGCCTTCTCCGGTTGGCGTAGACGGGCATACGCCTCGCCCAACCCCAGCAGCGCGTTCGCCTCGTCGAGGCGCCAGTCGCCCAAGTTCGCGTACTCGCTCGCCATAATGAACTGTCTGGCTGCACGGGCGCTTGACCCGACCCGCATCAACAAGTAGCCCAGGGGGATGGCCACCCGCACCTGTGCATACCTGTGTTCGATGTGCCCAGCCAGACGGGAGGCTCGCTGGTAGTGGTCGATCGCTGCACCGATGTCATCGGCTTGACGGGCTGCATCACCAAGGCCGGTCTCGGCATCGATGAGCGGCTGCGGATGGAGCCCCTCAACGTGCAGCGAGGCCAGCAAATTGTAGGCCGCTCTGGCAAGGTCAGGGCGGTTCGCCGAGAGCAGCTCATCGCCCTCCACCGCCCGGCTGAGCTGAGCCAACCAGAGCTCGCGGGGCACTTGGAACGCTGCCGAGGTCAACCCGCTGCGCGTGGAGGCCAAGATGGCCTCATACCGCGTTCGCAACGCGACATTGCCCGGAACAGGCACCGCGGACCGCAATTCTTCAACCACGACCGGGTTTGGACAGGCCAACCACGCAGCGTGGAGAGTTAAGTCCCTCATAGTGGTGTAGCCCCGGTGGCCGTGTGAAGTCTCACGAGATCGTGGACGGTTCTGTCTCGGGACATCGTGCACAGTGAGTCTCACGACATCGTGGGCACTGGGTGCGGGTGTGGGGTTTGGGCATGGACTTCAACC
>JAKORR010000228.1 GCA_029777735.1 Armatimonadota bacterium
CGCCGCGCCGCGTGCAAAGAAGTTGATAGCCGACGATCCCAGCACCAGCAGTATGATGACAAGACCGACGAAGCCGAATTCGAGCGACGAGAAGCCCCCTCGCGTGGGAGATCTATTCATTGGGGACGCCCCCCTTGGGCGGTATCTTACCTCCGAGCAACTTGTTCTCCCTGACCGTTGTCCAACCCGACTCTCTGGCCAGGTCAGGCGGTAGTACCCGGTCCCACTCGATCATCGGCAGTGAGTGCAGGGCCCCATCGTCGAAGAGCACATTCGCCCTGCCATCGTGCCTTGCCCGAGCATCCGCCACTAGCACAGCATGCCTGGGAAACCTCAGCGAAAGTCCTGGCTGGTAGACGTAGGCCGTCTCGGGGGGCCCTGGTGTCACGGGCGGCACCGTGGCTCCAGGCGCACCGGGAGGCGGGGCGCCCGGCGGCACAGGAGGGGCCCCAGGCCCCGGTGGGCCCTGTGGTTGAGCGGGCACGCCCGGAGGCAGCTGTGGTTCAGACGGAGCCTCCTGACCCGGGAAGCTGGGGCAGGCGGCGCAGCTCGGACACAGAGTAGTTGCGGCATAGATGAGCCCCAGATCCGCCAGCACTGCTGGTCCTGCGAGCCCCGGCGGCAATTGCCCCGCGTAGTCTGTCGCGTAGATGCGCAGCGCCAGGCCCATATTCAATAGGTTAGCGGCGCATGTCTGGCTCCGAGACTTTTCGCGCGCCCGCGCGAAGACTGGAAACAGCATAGCGGCGAGAATGGCGATGATGGCGACTACCACCGTCAGCTCAATCATCGTGAAGCTCCTTCCTGTCCTCATCTCTTCATCTCTTCTCACCCGCTGCTTCGGTCTGCATTTTGCGGATCTTCTCATAGCTGGCGGCAGAAGCCCTAAGCGTCTGTTGCCAATTCTCCGAATCTTTCCCGACCCATTTGATGTGCCCGTCGAGCCATAGGTAGTTGGATCCTCCGTTGTGCAGGTTTACGTAATGGTCGGCCGCCACGATCTCACTGGGATCCCCGTCGTCCGTTAGGCCGGAGCGATAGACGTAGCACAGCACATCCAAGCCACTCAGGACAGCCGTAGGACACTGCAACATGTCCGTCGGCAGCGACAAATAGAAATAGATGGGCAGCGCGGCCAACCCCGGGGGCTCGCTCGGGAAGTGGCCGTAGTTATCCGCCGCGTAGATGCGCAGTGCCGCCGCGACGTTGACCAAGGCCTGCTGGCAGCCCGACTGGCGGGTCTTCTCAGACGCCCGCGAGAAGACAGGGAAGAGGATGGCGGCAAGTATGCAGATCATCGTCACGACCAGCAGCAGCTCCAGAAAGGTGAATCCCAAGCACCTAGTCCAAAGACAGACTCTTGCAGCCCTGCTGCGCGGCATCTCTTGCGCTCTCCGCTGCATGGATCTCACCCCTAGGTGCGTCCTGCGCTTGTCGGTCCCAACGGGCGCACGTACCCCAATCGCTTCACTGAGCCTGAACCGCTGACCGTGGCCTCGATTCGCTGCTGGGCCGAATAGCAGGCCGGTCCCTCCGCCCGGCCCTCGGCTACCACAAGCCACCCCGCCCCGGCGCGTTTTGCGCTGACTGTGTACCGAGCCTTTCCACAACTCCCTGAGGCACCATCGGGCGACTGCCCGTTGCTTACCAGCGCGGCCGCCACGGCCAGCCCGGCCTGAGCAGCATAGTCTGCCTGCATCTGCGCGGCCGCCACGCCGATTGTCTGCTGTTCGGCAAGCACATACACCCCCAGCGCTCCCAGCTCGACAGCCACCAGCGCCGAGAACCCGAGCGTTGCCGTGAGCCACACGGCTCCTCGTTGCTGTGCTGACGAGACCGCATAAGCGTGCCAAGGAGCCCTGGAACCTCTCACTATCGAGCACCTCCCACGGTGCCTGGGGTGTTGCGTGGCACGAACACAGCCTGCGCCTTCACGCTCCCGTCACCGCCGCTGAGTACCATGCTAACCTGCTTACCCGGCCCTGCTGAGAAACGGGCTCTTACTCCGGGCAGGGACTGGTCGCGGTGGCCGTCCACGAACCGCACGAGAGCAGTCTCCTCCTGTCGCCAGCTACGGGGGGCACCAGCCGCAGGCTGGAGGCGAATCTCGCCTGGCACGATCGACAGCCGCGTGGCCTCCCGCACATCCTGCCCCAGGGCATTGAGGGCCACGGCGACCCAGGCGGCGTCCCCCGGACCTGAGCTTCGCGCGCGGTCGGTGACGATGAGCAGTGGCAAGGCAGCGCTTATCGCAATTATGAAAAGAGAGGTACTAATGAGAAGTTCAAGGATACTAAATCCCCGTAGACGTGTCATCGTCGTGCGCCTCCTTGCGGGACGCGATCGCCGGAGGCAGAAGGTCCGCTGCCCGGCACTATCGTTGACAGATCGACAGCTCCTCCCTCGGGAAGCCTCACTGTAGCGGTCAGTGTAGTTGTCCCCTTCACCGGCCCAGGCACCTTACTCAGGGTCATCGTCGAAGCCACCGCCCCGAGATTAGCTGGTGCGTAGACCAGGCCGATTTGCGCCTGCTCCAGCACGCTCGACGCGATCGCCAGCGCCGCCACCTGGGCTGCCTGACGTTCCCGCACGCGGAGAGCGGTTGCCACCATCTGGAGGGCAATCGCGCTTGTGATCGCAAGAGCAGTAAGACTGAGCAATGCCGAGAGAAGCGTGATACCAGAGCGTGGCCCGCGTGGCCTGAGCAGCCGCCGCGGCACTCGTCGCACCGTTGCGGCCCATCGTAGTGTGGGAGCTATCATCAGAAGCATCAGCAGCGCGATCTCCCCAGCGCCGATCGGCGCCCAATTTTGTAGGACGAGAACGCCGACGAACAGAGCGACTACGAGGGCGGCGAGGCACCAGCCGCTAACTCTCGGCACCGGTGGCACCCCCCAGAGGCGCGAAGGCCCGCATGATCTCGGTCAGCGGTACCTCACCGCGGCGGGCCTTGGTGAGGGCTGCCTCCCGGAGCCCGAGAGTCTGCTCTTCTGCATGTAGCGGGGCGAAGGCTGAGGCTGGTGCTCCTTGGATGACGAGCTCCCGCAGGCGCTCGCTGACAGGCCATACCTCAAACACACCAGTGCGTCCCCTCAGGCCGGTACCTAGACATTGGGGGCAACCTTGGCCTCGGGCGAAGCCAGCAGTATCCGTGTCATGAGCAATGCCGGTGAGCTGCGCCAGGGCCTCACCAGCATAGGAGTCGGGCTCGCTACAGGCCGAGCACACTCGGCGCAGCAGACGTTGGGCTACGATGACTTGTAGCGCACTGGCGGCTGCAGCTGGCGGCACCCCGAGCTGCACTAGGCGCACGGGAACCACGGCAGCCTCCCCAGCGTGCATGGTTGTGAGAAGCGTGTGGCCGGCGAGGGACGCGTGGGCTGCCACCAGAGCCGTGCAGGAGTCGCGCACCTCGCCCAGTAGCAATAGGTCCGGATCGAGGCG
>JAKORR010000229.1 GCA_029777735.1 Armatimonadota bacterium
GGCTCCGGGCATTGCTGAAGGATCCACGCCGAGATCTGAACACAGCGGGACGAGCCGGGGCGCGTCGGTGCAGCCGACCATGGAGGTGTCGGAGTACCCGGCGAGCCGGTACGTCGTCCCGTAGAGGTACGAGCACAGTGTTTCCATGGGCTTGGTGTAGACGTCGGGTAGTGCCGGGGCCGTCGGGTCTGCGTACTGCGAGGCGTACAGTCCCCCAGTTACGTAGCTTGTCGGGAATGGTGAGTCGTACCAGCGGCCGACGTAGCAAGTTCCTGTGGGGGCCATCCACTGATGGGCGTCATGGGTCACGTTACGTAGAGCTCCAGGAAGGTTCCTGGGGTGCTCTGGTCGGCTTCGGCCAGGGAGAGGGCCAGGGAGTCGCAGTCACTCCATCCCACAGAGTCGTAAACGAACCAGTACGTACCTTGGTTCTCGCCATTGGTCTGGCTCTGCTTTTGCGACACCTGGGTCTTCGAGGCAGGGGAAGCTGACGTGCTGGCGGTGGATGCTGCTGCAGAACTGCTCGGAGAACTGGCTGAGGTAGGAGTAGCTGTGCTCGATGCAGTGGGAGATTCGGATGGAGTCGATCCAGGCCGGAGGGATGATGACGAGGTGAAAGGACTCGACGGGTCGCTGGGCGGATCGGTCGGTTGTGCTCGGGCGATAGTGCCGATCCCCGACAGGATCATCACGGTGCACAAGAAGAGGGTGAGGCGTCGAATCATTAGGAGCCAATCGAGTGGGGTGAGCTGGGACATCGAGTCGTTCTAGCAACTCACGTGGCAGTTAATCACAGCCGCCTCTTAGGATTCGCACCCACCCCGGGCGAAGGTGAAGGTGCTCATTTCAACCAAAAGGAATCCATCGAGGCCGGGGCGGAGGCCTGTAGGAAATGTGGCGCATCTACACTGGGCCATCGGCTTGCCTCGCTCGGTGCGGGGCGAGCGTTGTCGAGAGTGTGTCAAGAACTCCGTCCTCAGCCGGAAAGAGGTCAGTTGATGGTCCGGAATGCCCTCCTGGTCGGTATGGCCGTGGCCCTCGCGGGATGCACCGAACCAGCGGCCGGGAGCAGGCCGTCCATGGACACGACGGCTTCAGCCAACGTCCCTGCCGCCACGACCACGCTCAGCGCGGGTACCCCGGCAGCCACAGCACAGAGCCAGGTGGCGACGGCATCGGGGACCACAACGAGGGCAGCGACCACGAAAGCAGCAACCACGACAACGCCGGCCCACACCGCCACTGCCAAGCCGACGGGTCCCGGAACCAGCGCAAGCCAGACTGGGCCTGGGACCCTGGCTTTCAAGTGCTTCCCTCAAGGAGAAGGGTTGACGCGCGTCTCGATGACATGGACCAACCCAGGGTTCGCGGCCACCGTGACAGTTAACGGCGTGAGCTACTCGGCCGGCCCATCCTGGTCGACTGGCCTTGGCTTCTCCGCCAAGGAGACCACCCCCGGCCATGGCACCTGCTCGGGAAGAGTCGGCGGAGAGTCACGCTCCGGTTCGTACTAGCTGACCCGGGTATCGGCGGGTGTGATTGTCCCCGGTCGGCCCCCTCTCCTGGAGGCGTTGCAGACGTAGGCCAGGACCTCAGGGGGAAAGGGGTCTGCTCGGGATCAGGTACAACTGATTGGCAGCAGACCCTTTGGATCTGGAAGCGCAACGTCTCTA
>JAKORR010000230.1 GCA_029777735.1 Armatimonadota bacterium
GATCCACGACTACTGGCAGGCCGGCGGCACCATTCAATGGTTCGCCCAGATTCTTTACGATACCGAGGACGCCGAGGTCCACCGCGACTGGATCAAGCGCGCAGGAGACATGGGCGCCGCCGGGATGTACCTGCACGGCGGGGCGACCGATTTCTGGCATGCCAACGGCCTGTACGATCTTTTCCACGAGGCACTAGAGCTCATGCGCTCCTATGGCGTGCCAGGAGGCTTCGCAGGCCACCGTCCGGCGGCCCATGCCTGGGTGCGCGACGAGGTGCGCCCCGACTTCCAGATGTGTAGCCACTACAACCCGACGGACCGCACGCGTGACCCACAGCATACCAACGTGGGCGAGAAGTGGGCCCCCGACGACCGAGAGGCCATGCTGACGGTGATACGAACCTTGCCCTGCCCGGCAGTGCACTATAAGGTCTTTGCCGGCGGCAATCGTCCTGTGGTTGAGGCCTTCCAAACTCTAGGGCGGTGCATGCGCGCCAACGACGTAGTCTGTGTCGGCCTCTTCCCCAAGGATGACCCGCAGATGCTGGCCAAGGACATTGCACTGATGGAACAATACGTTGAGCGCGCCTAGCGTCGCACAGGCAAGGGATACGTAGTAGAGGCGACGAACCCCCGAAGTGTTCCTGCGAGACTACGCCCCTACCGGGCAAGTGAGGTGTCGAGCCCATGCGACCCCGCGACATTGTGCTGGAGCAGATTGAACACCACGAGACGCGCCCCGTTCCCTATGTTCTGCACTTCGAGGGCGACGTGGCAGAGCGACTGGACGGCTACTACGGCTCGACGGAGTGGCGTAGCCGCCTGACCACATACATTGCCTCTGTGCCGGGCGTGCAAATACTGGTACAAGAGCCCATTGGCGGCGGCATGGCCCGAGACACCTTCGGAGGGCTTTGGCGCATGGACCGCCGGCCCTACCACCTAGACAAGCCGCCACTGGAACGCCCCTCCCTCGAGGGCTATGAGTTCCCGGGTCCTGAAAAGTTCATCCGGCCCGAGCACAAGGCTCAGGCCCTCGAGCTGTGCGAGAAGCTAAAGGACAGCTTCCTCGTAGCAAGCATGGGGTGGGGGTTGTTCGAGGCCAGTTGGGGCCTGCGCGGATTCGAAGGTGCGCTCATCGACGCGGCCGCCGCACCCGACTTCTATGAGGCTGTGCTGGATCGCCTGACGGACAACTACTTGGCCTTCGTGGACTTCGTCGCGGACCTTCCTGTCGACGGAATCATGTTCGGTGATGATTGGGGCGACCAGCGGGGCGTGATTCTCGGGCCGGAGCGCTGGCGCAGGTTTATGAAGCCGCGCTACGCCAGAATCTACGAGGCGGTACACGCCCAGGGCAAGCTGGTGGTTAGCCACTGCTGCGGCTCCATTGCCGATATCATGCCCGACATCATCGAGATCGGCCTGGACGTATTGGAGAGCTGCCAGCCCGAGGCAGCAGGCATGAATCCCTACGAGCTAAAGCGCCGCTGGGGGGACAAGATCACCTTCTGGGGAGCGCTGGGCAGCCAGAGCACCATACCCTTCGGCACGCCCGCGACCATCAAGGCCGAGGTCAAGCGCCTGTGCGCCGAGATGGGAAAAGGCGGCGGATACATTTTGGCTCCGGCCAAGGCCCTGCAGCCGGAGACGCCCACCGAGAACGCAGCTGCAGTTTTCGAGGCCTTCACGGAGCAGGACTGAGCGGCGCACACCAACCCCACGGGCCCAGTTCCTTTCTGCGGGTAGACTCGCCACGCGGGTCCTCTGGCTCGCCCAAGGCCAACGGCTCACAAGCCGGAGGCAAACTCCTTGTAGCACATCAGCACTGGCCCTGCAGGCACCGGGGGAACAGCGAAGCAAGGTCAGAAAGATAATAACTCCCCCACGATGGCTACACTTGCCACCCCCGCGACCTATCCCTCCACACTGTCAAGCCAGGTGAATTGCTCCCCGGCTTCTCACTCAAACGCTTTCATGCCCCGTTCCAGCGCGAAGGCGCCAAAGGCGACC
>JAKORR010000231.1 GCA_029777735.1 Armatimonadota bacterium
AGAAGGACCAGGCCAAGGCACTGGGCGCCCGGTGGGACGCCACCAAGCGCCTCTGGTATGTACAGAACGTGAGCGATCTGGGGCCCTTCGCGCGCTGGCTGCCCCAGGGTGGCGACGTGCCGACTGCCTCCGCCGGCACCGGAGCAGGCCGGAAGACCGAAGCCGCATCCGTCGTAAAAACAGGCTCGCGCTACTTCAAGCTCGACTGCGACTGCCTGCCCTGGGTGGGCTGCGCCAACTGTCGGGAGAAGCTCGAGGCGCACAACTGGAGCACGCCCGCCTGACGGAGAGCCCTCGGTGTCTGGCAAACAGGCAGCCATCCGGCTCTCATTCTGCAGAAAACGCAGCAGACACCCCTCAAGTTCCGCCTGTAGCGGCCGATCTCCCGGGCAGAGATCCGAACCTTCTGGGCCCAGCCCCGACTGTTCGGCTGCTGTGACAGTGCTTGCGCCATGCGCAAGGCCCTTCGGGACGCTTTTTCGGGAATCCATGATGACTATCGCCCACCGCCTGCAACTTCTTGTTGGCGCAGCTCTGGTTAGCCTGCTCGTGCTCGCCGGGCTCAATTACCAGCAGATGAACCAGGTCTACGAACAGACCAACTTCTCCAGCGTTAACATCGTCCCCAGCATCGAGGTTCTAAATACGGTGGCCATCGAGTTCGGCCGCCTGCGTATCCGGGTCTATCGCCACGGGCTGGAAACCAACGTGGAAGAGATGACCCGGATCGAAGCCACCATCAGCGAGACCCAGAAATCCCTGGAACAGGCCTTCAAAGACTATGAGCAGCTGATCGCTACAGATGAAGACCGACGTCTGCTGGACGATGAACGCGCCGACTATGCACGCATGAACCAGCTGATCGCGGCCATCCTGCCGGAATCCCGGGCCAACCACACCGAGGAAGTGCGGGCGATGCTGGCCAAGTTTGACCCCGAGGCCGTCAAGTTCAACAAGAGCCTCGAAGCCCACATGAAGTTCAACCGGGAGCTGGGCCTCTCGAGTTCTGCCGCAGCG
>JAKORR010000232.1 GCA_029777735.1 Armatimonadota bacterium
ACCCATGTCAATCCGCCGGGCTGGGACCAGGTCGGCAAGTACTACGGCCACGACGGGTCACAGCAGGACGACCAGCAGCAGCGAGGACAACAGGCAGCCGCGACCGCCGCCAATGCGCAGATCCGACCAGCGCGAGAAGCCCCGGCCGCTGTCCGTCCGGCCACCCGGGGGGCGGCACGGCCTGCCACGCACGGGGGCTGGCCTCACGGCGTCGAACGGTAGGCATGTCGGAGAGCTAGGGCCTGCCCCAGCGCGGGCAAGCGTAAAGGGCTGAGGTTGACCCAAGATCGTCTGTTCCGTGATGTCGTAGACGCTTGCCTAATGACGGGGGGAGTCCGAGGGGTGCGGTCGAGAAAGGGAGATGTCATTCGACGGATCCGGTCGAGCATGCGGGCGTCGGACGTCAGCGCGAGGCACGACAACACGGACGTCAGTAACCCTTGTGCCTTGATGTGGCATGATGCCCGTGAGTAAAGGTTGGGGGCCGAGTCATGTTACGCAAATCTCCAAACATGAGCATTCAGGTCGGAATACCAGGCGTGGTTGCTGTGGGCACAGACGACCTAGGAAGCCTGCTGGCCTCACGCAGGGTCAAGGGCGGACCCTTCATGATCGTGGCACGCGACAGGGGCCTTGCCCTGGATACGGGCTTTGGGGTCGCGAACCTCACCGAGCCGATCTTGTGGCCCGCTCACGGATTTCCGCAACAACTCTGGCTACTCGCCGGCACTCGACGCCGAGGAGAGTATGCCATTCAGTCCGTGGCAAACGGGCTTGCCCTGGACGCGAGGCGTGAAGACGGGCTCGGGCGTACTCCCGTGTTGTGGGAACGTCATGATGAGCCGTGGCAGCGATGGCGCCTGAAAGAGTCCCCAGATGGAATGGCGTGCCAGTTGATTTCGGTTCACACGGGGCACTCGCTGGACTGTCCAAGCGATGCTGGTCCTCGTGACCACCCGGTTCTATGGGACTCCCACGGTGAGATGACTCAACAGTTCCTGCTACTTGTCCCTATGCATTCTGGCCGATCCTGAGGAATGCCGATACCCGGTCCAGTTTTCACGGATAGTTGGCTTCCCTGAGGCGCCCTTGCAGCCCAAAGGCCACTTGGCCCAAGGCGACTGGCGATAGACCCAGGTCAAGTCCAGCAGAGTGGTGGGCAAATTGTGTGATTCGTGATCCTCAGATGCGTTGCGTTTAGATACGCAGCTGAAGGGGCCCAGTCAGGTCGGTGGGAACAGTCCGTCGGG
>JAKORR010000233.1 GCA_029777735.1 Armatimonadota bacterium
CGGCGATCAGCAGCGGGATCACCAGTTCCTTGGTCCCGCGGAACCCCGTCGCCGCCACAGCCGAGCATAGATACGTACGCCCATTGATACCAGCGTAGATATTCAGCTCGATACGCTGCATCAGTTCGTTGAGATGATCGCGAACCTGCTTCGCGTCGTCGATACGGATCGCCACGCACCGCAGGGTGCCTCCAGCGTCGATGACATACTGGTAGGGCACGATCAGCGCCTGGTCTGGAGCAAGGTGGATGTACTCCCTCAACTCTTCCTCGCTCATGCGACCGCCCCTGGCAGCCTGTTGCTGCTGCTGAGCCTGCTGCTCCTGCATGAGCAAGTAGTCAACAGGCGTGATCTGCTCACCGTCCAAATCGACGACCTTCTTGAAACGATTCGAGTCGATTATCCCGATAACCTTCAGGTTTGTTCCGAAGACCTTTACATAGACGTGTCCGACGTCTTCGCGCTCAATACCTAACTTTGTGGCCATAGCCTCGGGGATGATACAAACCAAGCTGTCTTCGGGCTCAAACCACCGTCCACCGGGTAGTAAGTAGCGCTGAGGCTTCGTGACTTCCGCTTCCTCGGGCGTCAGACCCACCATCGCGGTGGCGGCGTAGTTCATATCCGCCCGCGACACCGTGATGAAGCTTTGCTCTCCCACACGCGCCGAGAAGTACCACGCTCGCGGCGCCACTGGGTACTCTTCCCCAAATTCGTTGCGCATGATTCGCGTTGTCGGTTCCCCAATGGGCTCCCACGTCTTGTCGCGGATCATGATGCCGTTGTACTGCGCCGTTTTTGGCAGCAGGATCCGGTTGGGCCGCACCGTCTCCACTACCGACGTGCAGGACAGGACCGTGAAGGTGAGCAGGATGAGCGTAACCGATGTGAGAATCGACCGCGCCTTACGCCGCCGCATATTGGAGATGCCCAGGCGGAAGGCGGCACCGGACGCGCTGAGACGACCCACATCAGCTGTCCGCACGCCGGTCTGCTCATACTTGATCTCCTTCATTTGCTCTTCGAACTTCTGCACGATGATGTAGATCACCAAAGCCGTAAGCGCCAGGATGATGAAGGCCAGCAAGATGATGACAGGTGTGAAGGTGATGGCGAAGGCGGGATGCACGGCCCACAGGGCACAGAAGACGATGATGAAGATGGCGAAGAACCAAAGTATCTGCCACTTCACATCGGGCGCGGCGACCAGCAGACGCTCCATAAAGAAGGCAAAGGGCAAAAGCAGAGCAAGGTAGAAAATCACGCCGCGCACAACGTCACGGCCTGTGCGCCGGACATCAGGGTAGGCCCGCGACTCAAAGCTCCAAGCTGCGCGAGAGGCTGTCAAGAACTGGTCATACCGTTGCCTCTCGAGGGCTTCGATGGCCCGCTGTAGCTCTTCCCTAGCCCGGGCGTGGGCCTTGTCGACGCGCACGTTCTCAATGCCATGACTCTTGAGGACGTTATTGCGCACGTCGTCGACGCGCCACATGTCCATCGCAACACGGAAGGGTGTGGCATACATCGACGGCACCTCGTCGATCAGGTAGCCCTCGCCTTCGGGGTGGCGTACAGTGGGATTCACCAGAATTAGACGCAGCCCCAACACGCTGGCGCCCATCAACACCTTAGTCTTTGTCCCAGAGGGCGCGAAGACCAAGGCCACCGGCTCGTAGGCCGACACGAACTGTTGTGGAGGCAGCGGCAGACAGTAGCCATACTGGTACGGCGCTGCGTCAGTGGCCGCGTCCAGGACGTTGATCTCACGCAGCAGCTCAAAGAACCGCTGGTCCACCATGTCAAAGATGACCATTGGCTTGCAGCGGAACATGACCACGGTCACCGGCTTGATGTCCTGGTCCAAGGTCAGATCGATGGGATAGGCCTCTGCCCCGTTCACACCTCGGTCGGGCGCCATCGAAATGTGGCCGTCCTCCGGGTCCAACAAGTAGCCCTCGATAGGCACCACACCACCTCGTGCACGCACATTGGGCAGGCCAATGATGTGGATTCGGCCCTCTTCGTTCGCTATATCCAGAATGTCGCCACGAACGCCCATTGCCGTATTCGTGCCAATGCGAGCCACCGCCACCGAGCCAGGAATGGGATCGTCTGGGAAGGTGCTCACCGAGGGGTCAAAGCGCACCAGCCGCCCCTTCACCTCAACGAAGTTGTCCTCCAGCTGCAGGTCGTAGAGCTTCTTGGGCTCTGTGATGTTGACCAGGTCCATGAGCAGACAGGCCAGAAATCGAGTCTGCTCATATAGGTTTGGCACCTCGACGTACTGAGGCGTGTCCAGTGGTGTGTCAACGAGCGCACGCGAGTCGTTGACCGTGGCGAAACCCAGACCCGGAATCCCAGCAAGAGTGGCCACTTCACTGGACAGGGCAAGCTTGCCGGCCATGTAAGTCTGCCAGTTCTTGCCCTGAATGGCGTTGATGCCGTCCACAAGCCTGTCCTCTCGGTTGACGCCGAGCGCGCCCGCGATAAGATCTCCGTACTCGCGAGACTTCTTGCCTATGTCTGAGAACTTCCACTGGATGCTCTCGCTGTAGTTATAGAAATATGCTTTGTAGAAGATACCGAAGGTGGGCAGGTGGCTGGACAGATCGATGCTAAACCACAAGGAAATGCCCTTGTGCGAGAAGTCCAGCGCGTCCGTGACTCCCTCCAAGGCGGTCTTGACCTTCTCAAGCGCGCTCTCTTTGTCCGCGATCGAGGCATCCCGGCCAAGGCGCCGCGCTTCCTGCACTACTGCTATCGCGTTGTCGAGCGCCTGGTTCATGTCGGGGATCGATTGATCGAACTCATCGAATAGCTTCAGGCGCTCCGTCAGCTCGTCAGCCGTGAGCTGCTTTTCTTTGACCTTGCCCTTGTTGGGGTCTGCCCTCCGTCCCTTGGCCACCGTCTTCTGAAGCGCGGCAACCTTCTTCTCCCCTGACCTGAGAGCCTTGGCGATCCGGCCGAGAGCGCGATAGCGCTCTTCCACAATCTCCTCATGTGTCTTAGCGACTTTGGAAGGCCCGGTCTTCTCCTCTTCCCAGACGCGCTCGGCGGCATCCTCGATGTCACGGCGAGCAGTATCGGCCAGAGAGAAAGCCCGCCGCACATACTTCTCAATGCGGGCACCCCGCAGTCGGTTACGTATGTACCACTTGCTGCCCGCCAACCCCTCAAAGTGCCCCGACGTTGCCAGGAACACCAATGTGCGCTTGGGCGGCTGCTGCTTGAAGGCCTTGATGATCTGGAACATCGAGGCGAGGCTACAGGCACTCTCCGCACCCGGCGCCACATCCGGCGTAATACTCATCGAGTCGTAGTACGCCTGGATGACAACCGAGTGTTTACTCAAGCGCGGGTCGGTGCCATGAATCGTGGCGGAGATGTTCTTGCCGAGCACCTTCTGCCACACCACATCGGATCTGACCCGGACTTGGACCTGATCCTCGGACTTCAGCAGACTCAGCAGGTAATCAGCATCCGCCCGACGTACCAGGAACCGGGGAATGTCCACAGGAAGCGACAGGAACTTCTGCTCTGCCTCGCCCCTGATGGTCTCCGACGGTTCGACGAAAAGACAGGCTCGCGCGCCCAACAGTGGCGCATTGAACCATTCCGAGCCACAATCGAAGTCAAGAAGTACTATGCTGTTAGTGACGTCTTTGGCGTTGAAGGCCCGCAGATCGCCTGGGCCCGCATACACAAGGTTGCCCTCAAGGCCCTTCGGTGGGGTCTTCGTCGTCCGCAGTAGGTTCGGCCACATCGGAAGGACCTCAAAGTCTCGTCCTCCCTCCACTTGCAAGCTCGACACACGGCCCTTCTCATCGCGGCGCGACACAGGTACGAGCACGGGGAAGGTCTCGACCTGTATATTGTCAAGCCCCAACTGCCGAAACTGACTCTCTACGTACTTGGCTGCCTGATCACAGCCCGGATAGCCCGTTACACGGCTGCCCAGACTCGACAGGTAGTCAATGGTGCTAGCCAGCTCATCGTAGCTAACGGCTCCAGCAGCCAGCTCGTAGTCCGTGTCGGATTTGAGGACCAGTTCCTCCTCTTCTCCAGCACCACTGCTCTGTCCCAGAGCCGACGCTGCGCTTAGGGCAAAGGCCACCACCACTACAATCCAAAGATTACGCCAGGGTCTCAGAGACCGCACTTGAGCTTCACCACCTGATAAGCGGTCCAGCCGGTGCACAGAACTACTCCTTCCGCCGGGCAGGCAGTCCTGTGCCGTATCCTCGACTCCGCGCATAACTGGTTGGCTGCAGCTTCCCCAGAAACCTGACAATCCGCCACCCCGGCCCTCGTTCGACACGGCCGCCATCATTGTGTCCGCCAAACTCAAACCTGCTGCCGCTGGGGCTCGGGGCTCTAGGCTCTCTAGGCCGCCCGCGGAGTTGTCTGAGCGTGTTTTAGCCAGTGCTGCCGGCCTCCATCCATGCTATCCGCTGGCTTCCTCATCACCCAGTCGGCCAACCTCCAAGTCGATCTCATGCCGGTGCTCAATCCGCTCCAGAGCACCGTCCCGGATGTGGACTATGCGGTCCGACACGTCGATCATCTTCAGGTCGTGGGTAGCTGAAATGACGGTCACGCCGCCGCCCACGTTAAGCTCCTTGAGTAGCGCGATGATCTCCTTGCCGGTCGTCAGGTCCAAGTTGCCCGTCGGCTCGTCTGCCAGGATGATCGACGGACTATTGGCCAGCGCTCGCGCCACCGCCACGCGCTGCTGCTGCCCGCCCGATAGCTCGAAGGGTTTGTGATTCAAACGATCTCCCAGACCCACCAGCTCAAGCAGCATCCGCCCCCGCTCCATCATCTCGTCGGTGCCCATGCCGGCAAAGATCATCGGCAACGTCACGTTCTCGAGCGCCGTCATGACCGGAATGAGGTTAAAGGTCTGGAAGATGTAGCCGAGCTTTCGGCAGCGCAACCAAGCCAACTCGAAGGCCGTCAGTTGCGCTAGGTCCACTTCATCGATAAAGCAGGACCCGCTGGTCGGCTTGTCAAGTCCTCCTATCATGTTGAACAGCGTGCTTTTTCCCGACCCCGAGGGCCCCATGATGGACAGATACTCACCGCGGCGGACGTCGAGGTCAACGCCGCGAAGCGCCGGAACCTCGACCTCCCCCATTTTGTAGACCTTGGTCAGCCCGCGAGTACGCACGATGAACTCGTGCGTCGTGGCAGACTCGTCGTGTACGATCTCCGCTGCCCGCTGGACGGTGATCCGTTCCGCTTCCGCCACCTGGTCGCGCAGGTCAGCGCCACAATCCGGACAGACAGTCACAACGCCCCAGGTTTCTATCTCCTTGGAGCACTTAGGGCACTTGATATTGGCCATGAGCCACCTCCTGGCGGGCTGCCCGCCCCAAGGGGCGGGACGGCGGTATCGTGCGCTAAATCTCGCTTCGCAGGGCAGCTGCTGCCGGCATCTGCGCAGCGCGCTTGGCCGGCAGAATCGCCGCAACAAAAGCGATAAAGGTGCCTATCAAAATCGACAGTACAAGATAGAAGATCATAGCTGGCCAGTCGAGTTTCGCGGGTAGGTCCCATCCGCCCTTCCACGCGTACATCAGCAGGCCACCAACATGGCCGATGAAAGCTCCTACTAGCGACCCCAGCACGCCCAGGACGATCGACTCGATGAGGAACAGGCGGACAATAAAGATATCTAGAGCCCCTAGGCACTTCATCGTTCCGATCTCGCGGAAACGCTCGGTCACCGACATTAGCATCGAGTTGCTGATACCCACAGCACACACCAGAAGGGACATCACAACCAGCCACATCTGCCGAGCATTGCGCGCCTGTGCCTCTTCCTCGGCTTCCTCCTGCCCTGGGATCACTAACTCACTCTCCTGGCTCTGGATCTGGATCTGCGTGAGCCTCGCCCGGCGCGCCATGTCCCTCTCGATGACGTCCTCAGACAGCTTCGCGGTCCAGATATACGAGAGGAAGGCTATGCCCAGGACAATGCCTGACGCCGTGATCGCGGCCCGCCCAAGACGGATCGTCACGTTACGCATCGAAATGACGAAGGCTGCCGACCACGGAAGCGCGATCTGCTCGCCTAGACGCTCTTCGGTACGGGTCTCTACAGCACGCTTCGCAAGCTCGCGAACGTTGATCATCATGGCAGAGCCATCACACTCCGATCAGCGCAGTCTACTTAAGCATACTACCACGCGCTACAAGCCATGGTCAATTCCGCGCTCGTCGGTTCTTTCCTCCTACACCTCAGGAACCCTTTTCTCATTGACCAAGCACCCCAAGGACCATAGAATCCGGACGATGAGCACCGCCGAAAGACGGGACCATATTGGCCTTCTTCAGGTCTATACCGGCGACGGCAAGGGTAAGACCACGGCCGCTCTCGGCCTCTCTCTCAGGGCCCTCGGAGCGGGCCTAAGGGTCGCCTTTCTGCAGCTCTTCAAGGGTGCGCTACCCAGCAGTGAGCTAGCCCTTGTTTGTCGCTTTGGGTCGGACTTCTGGCTCAAACGATTCGCGCGCGAGCTAACTCCCTACAGCCTCGGAAGGGGCGAGCCCACCGACGAAGACCGGCAGGTGGCCGCCGAGGCTTGGGCCACAGCACGCGAGGTGATCCTGTCGGGCGCCTGGGACCTCGTCGTGCTGGATGAAGTGAACAACCTCCTCCACGCCGCCCTGATTCCGATTCCCGACTGCCTTGCTTCCCTCTTGCAGCGACCCCGTTACGTCGATGTGGTCTGCACCGGCCGAGGAGCTCCCCAGCAGTTGCTGGATGTTGCCGACCTGGTGACGGAGATGAGATGCCTCAAGCACCCCTTCGCATCCGGAGTTCCCGCACGACCCGGTATCGACTGTTGAGGCGAGTGCGTCCAGTGGAGCACAGTCGCGCGGGCTACCGAGTCAACCTCCGGACGATAGGACACGTCCTCGCCTACGTGTTCGCCACAAGCCTGCTCATCTTCGCTGTCTGGTTCTATCTCACTTACCGTATAGGCGTCGTGCCCCCTCACTCTCGGTCTATGGCGCCTACCCTGAAGCCCGGCGATCAGTACCTGATAAACATCAGGGCCTACCGTCGTCACCTGCCCAAACGCGGCGACGTGGTGGTCTTCAGGGTGGAAAATGGAGACTACCTTGTCAAGCGCGTCATTGGAACTCCCGGCGACTGGGTCTGGATCGAGGACGCGACGACATATCTGAACGGCCGTCCCCTCCGCGAACCCTACACAGTCCACACAGCCGAGAACTGGAACGAGCCGGCCATCCAAGCGGTGGTCCCCCAAGGCCAGGTCTTCGTGATGGGCGACAACCGTGACCGGAGTGAGGACAGCCGCGACTTCGGCCCTGTATCCATCAAGGACATCCTCGGACGCGCCGAACGCATCATCTTCCCCTGGAACCGACGCTGTACGCTCGACACCAGCGACGCCGCCGACAGCCCTCACCGGTAGCCTCCTCACCGTCGGCCATCAGTCGAAGCCTCGGCTCAAGGTCACTGTGCGTCTCAGCATCTGAACAGGGGACGCTCAAAGATTCTCCAATGCGTCAAGTAGGTCCTCACGCACTCGATCGGCAACGCTCCGGCCCTTTACCGCATCCCAACGCCAGTTGGGACCTTCTTCGCCTGCCATAGCCCGATCCACAGCCCCGTCGAGCAACGCCTGTGCTTTCTTGACCTTCTCTTCGCCTGCATTACCCTGGGCCGCCAACTCGGCCAGCCGTCGCTGGAGCATCACAAGGTACTCGTAGTCCTGAGCGCCCTCGCGCACAGCCTCCATCCATTTGCCCGTGGTCACCGAAGTCGCGTCAAGATACAGTGGCGAATAGGGACCCGGGCCGTCGGTGGTGTATTCGTTCCACACCGACACACCACTCGTATCGCCAAAGGCCCAGAAGGCGGAGCCCTTCGCATCCACCTTGAAGCAATGCCACTCCTGCAGCAGATAGTACGAGAAGGGATCGAAGGACCGCGCGGGGCCGGAGCACGAGTAGAACCACAGAGTGCGGCCCTTTGCCTGCTGCTCCGAGTACACCTTCGGCACCCAGTCGTAGATCATCCAGTGCTGGCGCTGTGGGCACAAGATGTCCACGCTCTCCATCATACTCTCCATTCCTTCCGGCTGCGCCGGAATCGGATCGACAAAGATCTTGATGTCTGGCTCCGCCGCGTGGATCGCCTTCGCCCACTGCTCGGTTATCGCATAGCCCTTGGCATCGTGTGGCTCATCGTAGACCAGCAGCCCAAGCTGCCCGGGCTTCAACCCCAGCTCTCGCATGTGGTCAGCCCAGAAGTGGACCCAGTTGCCCAGGCGAACCCCAAACTGCTCGCTGTCCATCGACGCGCCGGCGAAGCTGTCTGCCCGCGCCAGAAACACCATGTACATCTTTGCTCCTCGCCAGCGCTCGACCCATTCGTCAAAGCGTGTCGTGTCGGGTTTCGTCGTCAGGTTGCCTGCATTGTCGTAGGCCCCCTCCGGCATCGCCTCACCTGTGGCCCACGGCGCGTTGACGCAGTGGTCCTTCAAGTAGTCGATGAAGACGAGGCGGTTCTCGGGCGTGATCCCGTACCTCCCCGTGCCGTCGGTATAACACCAGCCGCCCACCAGTAGTGTGGTCTCCTCGGGGAAGCGAAGGGGTGAGATTATCAGTTGCAGAGGCACACGGACCGTCCCCTCGGGCTGAGCAACGACCACTGCACCCGTATGCCGACCGGCCGCAAGCTGCTCGGGGCAGAACTCAATCCAGGCTTGCACTGTCACCCCGCTCGGCACCGTAACGAGGTAATCGTCGCCTTCTCGTCTGGCGTCCGGCAGGGCTGCCGCCACGGAGAAAAAGCGGCGTGTGCCCACGTGCAGCACCTCACGCACTTTCACGTAGTCCGGATTCGTCCCACCGGGCAGCCCCTCGATTCGCAGCCGCAGGGTCAGATCCTCCTCGCTCGCGTTGCTAAAGTTCAGCACGTCCGCCCGCACTTCGCCGTTCATCATGCGGGAGGCTACGCCTGGGGTAGTCGAGCCCTCTCCTGGCTCGTCCGACGGTGCCAGATAGTCCCACCGATGGTTCTGCCAGATTCGAAGCTTCGGTTTGCTTTGCGCCCGCCAAACCGAAGCCTGCAAGG
The DNA here is from genome assembly GCA_029777735.1 of Armatimonadota bacterium. Taxonomy (GTDB): domain Bacteria; phylum Armatimonadota; class Zipacnadia; order Zipacnadales; family FEN-943; genus JAKORR01. The sequence goes on from JAKORR010000233.1 coordinate 9,113, forward strand.
CAAAGATGTCCCGCTCCAAAGGCAACATAGGCAGCACGGCCCGGAAGCCTTCCATGGTGATGTGCGGCAGGTCGTCAATGCGCACTGCGAGCTCCCGGGCCTCGACCCGCAGCGTGTCGCGCTTCTCCTCCTCCAGCGCCTCGATGTCGTCCATCACCGCCTGCAGATCCCGGCTCAGTTGCTCCTTCACCAGACGCGTGGCACGGCTCGCCGCCATGTAGGCCGCCACATCCGTCATCGGCTCTCCCGGCAGCGCTACGCTCAGAAACTCCTCCGGTCCACGGTACACCTCGATCTCGTCCACGAAGCAGTAATGCCCACCCGGGAAAACTACAAGCTGCACGTATCGCCCGTGCGCCTTTAGCCCCGTCGTCGTTAGTTTGCGTACGGCGTAGGTGCCGTATTCCGGCAGGAGATCCCTGGGGATCATCTGCATCAGGTCGCCCAACTCATGCCAGTTTTGCCCGTCGCTACTGATGAAAATGATAATGCTTGCCGGCCATTTCACTTCGGCCACGCCCGCGGCAGTGTTGAAGGATAACCTACAGATGGGCAAGTCTTCCCCCAAGTCCAAGGTGATGTACTTCGGATCGCCGCCGGTCCAACCCACTGTGGACTGCTGAGCCCAGAAGTAGCCCTCGCTGTAGATGCCGTCGGTGAGCTGGGTAGCGTCACCGGGGTCGGTGCACAGGTGGTAGTTTGGGCTGGTGAGCGTGTACTTCGCCCCGAGCGCAATGTTCTCCAGCTCCTGGTCCTGCGCCGAACACACGCAGAAAAGCACTGCGGCGGAAAGGCAAAGCCCTAAACGTGTCATAACGGGACCTCCTCACGATATGCTACATAAAGGGCGCTTGGGCCCCCCCAACCGTCGGGCAGTGCTTTCCACCAGTCTTCTTGGTGCCCGGATGAGGCGCTCTAAGCCCCCTCGAGTCCCAGAAGCCGGGCCGCGTTGCCCCAGAAGATAGCGCGACGCTGGACCTCCGACAGGTCTGCGTCCTCGAACATACCCATCGTGAAGGCAGGGTCCAGCAGATCCATGTCGCTGCCGAACACAATCTGGCCCGCTCCACAGGTCTCAAGCGCTGTCTCCACACGTCCCCGCAGAGCGTGGCTGCAGCAGAAATCCAGGTACAGATTTGGGTGCACGCGGGCAGCCACAGCCGCGTGGGCCGAGTCTCCGGCACAGGCATGGCCCATGATGAAGTTGACGTGCGGGTAACGATCCGCGATTGCACTCATGGCCTGCGCATCCGCGGCGCTAAAGGTGTGGATCTTCACCAGGCCGGTTCGCCGGGCGATCTCGTCCAGCAGGGGTACCCATCTGTCCGACGAGAGCGGAACCCCAGCGTAGCCGGGATGAAGCTTGACTCCTACCACGTGATCCAGCGGTAGGTAGGCATCCATCTCCTGGCAAGACAATTCCGGGAAGTTGGGGTTGCAGTAGACATAGGCCAGCAGACGATCGGTATCGGTGAAAGCATCGGCTATCACAGCATTGCCGCGCTGCATGTCGTAGGTCAGTGCTTCGGTAGAGGACGCCAGGGCCCAGCGAATGTTAAACCGGTCGCACAAGCGCAGTAGGTTATCCACTGTGCCGCAGCCCGGTATGGGAAAGTTCCAGACGCCGAAGTGGGCATGCACGTCGATGATCTCCACGGCTCAGACCTCCTGCCCAAGCAGCACACGTGCGGCGTTGCCGCCGAGGATTGCGCCTCTCTCGTCCTCAGTCAGCTCTGCGCGCTCCACCATGAGGTAGGCGCTGGAAAAGTACCGCTCCGGCAGACCCGTGCCCAGCATCAGCCGGTCGGCCCCGGCCTCGCGACACACAGTCTCACACGCACCTGGTGTGTTGAACATGTGGCTGTCGCAGTAAAGGTGCTCGCTCGTCAAGAGGGCCGCCAGCAGCTCCCCAAAGGTGCTGTAGCCCACCCCAAGCAACACCACCGGGATACCAAGGCTACCGAGCACCCGCGCGGCCAGCGAGGGCTGTCCGGGAGCGGCGGCCCGTACCATCAGGGCACCCTGTCCCTCCGCTAGGATCTCCATGACCCGCAGGAAATGCAGGTCGCTCAACGTCCATCCCTGCACGTCCGGGAAGACGCGGAACACGCGCAGACCCTCGCCCAGACAACGGCGGGCTTCCTCCACGCAGTCCAGATACCGCCGGGGATCAAAGGTGACCACGGGCACCAAGCGTTCGTCCCGTGCCGCAGCCGCAGCCGTCTCCCTGTTCCCCAGGACGAAGTCGAAGTGCACCCCGCGCAGGGAGTAAGTGAGCGCCCGAAAGACTCTGTGCTCGTCCAGCAACCTGCGCAGCGTGTCTAGCGACCAGTCCACGTCGCGATGCCGGTCAAGACCAAAGAACGTGTTGATGTCTACCACAGACAACACGCGAAACACCTCTGACATTGGCAGGGTGATGGTTCGCGCTGTCTCAATAGGAACCTTTCGCCCGATTCGTGGAGAGGAGCTGTCGCCTAGGCTTAGGATGGCTCGGACGATTCCTGCTAGCCCGCAGGGTCGGCGCCGGACCGTCCCTGCTCCACCGTCAATGGCACGTCCCCCCGGGGCGATGGATGCTCCAAGTTCCGAGAACGCATCCGCCGGCTGGGCAAGTGGAGCCTCTCAGCCCTCAGGCACTCAGCGCGCACAAACTAGGCCTCTTTCAGCCCAGGGCCAGTCCAGCAACCTGTTCTCCTGTCTAGGGAGACCAGTTCTCTGGGAGCTGGTAGTTGGGGGCTTCTTCGGTGATGATGATGTCGTGGGGATGGCTCTCGCGTAGACCAGCTTGGGTGACGCGAACGAAACATGCCCTTGCCTGGAGGTCCGGTATGGTCTGAGCACCGCAGTAGCCCATTCCTGCGCGAAGGCCACCGACAAGCTGGATGACGACGAAAGCTAGGGGGCCCTTGTGAGGCACGCGGCCCTCCAAGCCCTCGGGCACGAGTTTCTCGGCCAGGACCTCCTCCTGGAGGTACCGCTCCCTCGAGCCAGAGCGTTCTCGCATCGCCGCCAGGGAGCCCATGCCGCGGTAGGCCTTGTAGGTGCGCCCACGGTACAGCACGGTGTCCCCCGGGCTCTCCTCGGTGCCGGCAAAGAGAGCGCCGATCATGACGCTGTCAGCCCCGGCGGCCAAGGCCTTGACGATATCGCCTGAATATTTGATGCCTCCGTCGGCGATGATGGGCACGTCCTGCTCCCGAGCCACCGCGACCGCGTCCATTATCGCCGTCAATTGCGGCACTCCCGCTCCGGCCACCACGCGCGTGGTACAGATAGACCCTGGGCCTACGCCCACTTTCACAGCATCAGCCCCAGCTGCAATCAGCTCCCGGGTTCCCTCGCCCGTGGCTACATTGCCTGCAATCACCGCCACGTCCGCAAAGGTCTCCTTCAGTCGCCCTACTGCCGCGATGACGTTTGCCGAGTGACCGTGCGCCGAGTCCAGAACCAGCGCGTCAACCCCACGCTCCACCAGAGCCGCCGCACGGTCCAAAGCATCCTCACCAACGCCTACTGCAGCACCCACCCTTAGTCTCCCAAACTCGTCCTTCGAGGCATTGGGGTACTTGGCTACCTTCTCGATGTCCTTGATCGTGATAAGCCCCAGCAAATACCCATGTTCATCCACCACGGGCAG
>JAKORR010000234.1 GCA_029777735.1 Armatimonadota bacterium
CGCTGGTCTTGGCAGTGCCGCAGCGCTAACCGTTGGCCTATCCGCTACCCCCTCAGCGGCGGACTGGCACTACTACGAGGGCACCAGGGCTAAGGGCACGCAATACGAGCGCCTCTACGTGCGAGAGCAGGGGAAGAACCGTAAGAGAGTCACGGCCTACTGGCTGAAGCGCTACACAGACGCAGGCCCCATCTGCTACCGGGGAAAGCAGGACAGCAATCCGGACTACTACCGCGTGTATCACGGCACGTGGACGGCTCGCACGTTTCCTGACAACGCCATTGTGACTAAGCCGACCACCTTCTACTACAACCGCCTGACCACCGGGCGGAAATGGTGGGGGACATGGGAGTCAAAGGTCAGGCCCGACAACGGCGGCTGGCTGCGTGAGCAGATCTGGCCCGGCCTGCCTCGGGGTGCGCGCTCCTGTTTCCGGTAGGCCCTCATCCCCCAGGCGGGCGATACTGCTCGCGTGAACGTTTGGGACGTCATTCCTGCGGACTCGTTGCACATCGACTACCCGGGTGACGACTGGATTCCTTTGCGGGCTGCAGCGCGCATCGCCGGGATCTCCCTGAAAGCGATGCGACGCAACGCTGACCGGGGCAACATCCGCACACACAAGTGGTACGACGGCCGACGGTACATCGATCGGGAAGACCTCAGGGCCTGGATGCAGCGACGAGAACAGTCGATAGAGCGGGTCAGGGTGAAGGCCTGCGTTTAGTGGTGTTGCGTGAGGGGTTCCGCCTGTGCGGCAGTGCTGGTTCCCTGCTCCGCTTCTCTCGTCCTGACTCATGACGGGCAGCCTGCTCCTCGCTGAGCACCTCTCATGCCCCCTTCGCTGCACTCGCACATCAGCACTGAGCGTTGGCGAGGGTTCACAAATACAGGGTGCCGGGGGGTCTCGGCAACACCCCGGTCAAACCCCTAGACGTGAGGGTCTAACCCCCTCCCCTCGCCAGCGCCTCATTGCGTTGTCGCTGTTCACGTTCTGATTTCTGTGCAGACGCGCCGGGGAGAGGGGAGGGGGGGTCTCCTCGGGCGAGCGGGGGCTGTAGCAACACAGCACTTCGTAACCCCGTCCGAAGGGCGGTTGCTACAGGGGTTGCTACACCTACCCTTCGGATCTGCCCGTTTCCGGGCGTTTCCGTGAGGAGATCGGTGCCCCCAGTAGGACTCGAACCTACAACCTACGGATTAAAAGTCCGCAGCTCTGCC
>JAKORR010000025.1 GCA_029777735.1 Armatimonadota bacterium
CCTGTGGGCCTGGGCTACTGAGCTGTCCGGTAGTGCGATAGAAGGGGCAATCTGGGCTGCACCCTGTGTACCCCGTCGACGACGCGGAAGCTCTTGCCCGGCCTGTAGACTCCTACTCAGTCGTCCCGGGGGGGGTATTGAGCGGGGCGCAGCCCTGGGCCTTACTCTTCCGCGTCGGGCAAGGAGCTGCTTGTGGAGTCGGATTGACTGTGGCGCGGATCCACCGCGCACTTCCCGTGCAGTCAAGTAGGCACGCCCAGCCGGGGCAGAATCACAAGCTGTAGTACCAGCCACAGCGTGAGGATCCCGAAGAACACGAGCACCTGGATGAGTACGGTTGACATAATCCTGATGGGGCCTCCTCCTGCCACGCCTGCCCTGCTGTGCGCGGGCCGGAAGATAGCAAACACCCTAGGACCTGTGCTTGGACGAAGCCGCGGACGGCTTGGCGGAAGACGCAGCCGGTTTGCGTGGCGTCGGTTTCGCTTCCGGTTTGGCGGGCTTGGCAGTGGGGGGAGACGCGGTCTCGGCCTTTCCAGCCGCAGCCAGTGGCACTGGTGGTCCCACGCGGATGACCCGGGTCTCGGGCCTGTAGACGTCCGTGTGCAGCACTTCGTCCTTTAGTACCTTGCCGTCCTTGCGAATCACACGCCTGAGCGTGACCTGAACACCGTCGCGGCCACTTTTCTCTACCTTCCGCGTCCCGGGTGGCAGTGTCGGGGCGACCACTTCCTTCTCCGCTCTGGGAATTGACTTGAAGCCGCTGCGTATCAGCTCGACGTCTACCTTGTCCTCGTGGTTACCGAGAAGACTCGCGCGCAATCGATTGCCTTCGGTAGCGACGAGTAGGATCACCGGGTGCTTCAGGTTATTACGGAACTTGAGGTCTTGCCCACCCCAGGAGACTGTGGCATCTCGACCTGCGGGAGTGTAGGGGATTGGTCGCGAGTGGTGGTGGCGTTCGGTTACCTGCATACCCGCGAGCAGTACGGCGTTGTAGATAGTCGTCGCTATCTGACACACACCGCCGCCAGGCGTTGGGACGAGTTCGCCGTCAACAATGGTTCCCGCTTTTTCAAAGCCCCGCGACATGGTACGAGGGCCTAACCGCGCGTTGAGAGAGAAGGTCTGGCCCGGAAGCATGACCGTCTCGTTC
>JAKORR010000235.1 GCA_029777735.1 Armatimonadota bacterium
ACGGCGTTGGCTACCTCCCTCATGGGCCACACGGAACGGCGCACGAAGGCCGTCTCGCGCCTGAGTCTGTGAATCTGTGCGACGGTGTGCCGCTCGGGGTCGGTCACGATCCGGTCCTCGAGTGCTTCAATCCGCTCGCCTAGCTCTTGAATCGCCACGTAGTAGGTATCCACCACTGCGTCCAATAGGGCGTAGGTCAGGTAGTCCGTGCCTAGCTTGCGCATTCGGCCGCTCGCCTTGATGCGGTTACCTATGGGTTCGAAGACGTCCAGGCCACCCTCCTCGAAGGTCACCACGAGTCGGCGGAAGAGGATCAGGCTGAGCTGATCGGAACACAGTTCTGTCCCGTCGCGGTAGTAGAAGGCTCGGCTCACTATGTACGTGTAGCCGTCGTAGACTTCGAGCTTGGGGCGCTGGCTCGTGTCCAGAACGTCCTCGAGCACCAGCGGGTGAATGCCCAGTGTTTCCCCGATGTGGTGAAGTGTGTCCACTTCGTGCAGGCCGCGGACCCTGACCCACGTCACCTGCGGAGTGTCGCGGTACTGAGCCAGAGAGGCGTGGGCAGGTACCTCCTGGATTTTGATGTTCTGTTCGTCGTATTCGGTGACGGTGATGAGAGTGCGCTCCGTCTTGCGCTCACCCGTATGCACGAGGGTGCCGGGTGGACTGCCTACCTCCGTCACAGCTTCCTTGAAGAGTCTCACAGAGGTTCACCACGCCACATGACAGTAGGGGTTGTCGGCTTTACAGATCCTCGTGTGGTTCGCCTTCTCGGCCAAGGATTCCTCCAGCCGGGCCCTAGCGCCTGGCCTCCGACCGCTTTGGGGGCGGGTGCTACCACACCGACGGCCAGAGCTGCCTCACGGTCTGGCACTGTATTATGCTTGCGCAGATTCCTTCCCGCGTCGTCACTTGTGGGTAATGAGCAAGGCTGCAACTGTTGTGGCCAGAATACTAACTGACGGGGCCTGGCCCATTGGTGCAGGAGTCCGTCGACGGTGGCTCCCTGGCGCGTTCGGCCGGTTTCTGGAACCGACGGCAGAAGGGAATCCCGGGCACTCGTTGAAGGGAAGCAAGCATGGGCCTGCGTATGGGCCTGCGTGTGTCCGACGGGTTTTCCGTCCGCGCCTAAGGAGGCGAGAGCATGTCTCGGCCAAGAACGGCCTTTGCTTTGCTACTGCTCATTGTGGAGGTCGGGATCGCGAAGCCGGTTCTGGCGGTGCCTATCGTCGCCAACGCCGGACTCGAAGAAGGCGGCGCCGGCCCGTCACATTGGAGATGGGCATCCGGCGAGGGAGGACGGGGCGACTTCCGCTGGGAGACGGGCCTTGCACACAGCGGCTCGCGCTCCTTTCGGGTCGTCAAGTACGGGGCTTCGGGCTACACGACACTGGTGAGCGAACCGGTGGCCGTCGAGCCCGGTAAGACCTACCACATAACGGCCTGGGTCTATCCGAACAAGCGCCTGCGGGGCGGCGTGTATTTCATGATCAGCCAGCATCGCCCGGACAGCGACGACCAGCAGCTCCCCAATACCTTCGGACGCACCGACCAGCCGCTATTGGCGCGGCAGTGGCAACAGCTCTCTGTGCGTGTAGAGGTCTGCGAGGGCAACACCCGCCTGCGGATTCACTGCATCCAGGCCTTCAACCCGTCGGACGTTTGCTGGGACGACTTCGAGGTGACGGAAGCAGGCACGGAGCCGCCGCCACGCTACGAACCCCCGACCAAGGAGCGCCTGCCTGACCTGGAACCGGCGCGCGAGATAGTGCACAAGCGCCCGCGGGCCCGAGCTGCCCTCGAGGTACGCGAGGAGCGTCCCCGGCTCATCGTCGACGGCAAGTCAGTGCCCTGGGCCTTCTATGTGAGCCCTTTCTGGAACCCGCAAGACGCGCAAGTAGCCGATTTCCGTGACGCCGGGGTGCGCGTGTACCTTGTGCCTCTGGTGCTCGGCTGGCAGGTTTACGCCGATCGTGGCCCCTGGCGCGGCCCAGGCCAGTACGACTTCTCGGAGGTCGACGATCTGCTCTGGCGGGTTCTGCGCGTGGACCCCGAGGGGTACATCCTGTTCTACATGGCCTGTGATCCCTATCACGACTACGGGACGGAGAACCCCGATCATGTGACCTGGGACCAGGAGGGGCGCAAGGCCATCGTCCACATGCATCCCAAACGTTGGGGCGATGACCCCAAGCCGCCCGAGCGCTTCGGGCCGTCGCCACTGTCGCCGAAGGTGCGAGATGATATCGCGGCGACCCTGCGAAAGCTGGTGGCGCACGTAGAGGCGTCGGAGCCTGGCCGTGCAGTTATTGGCTACCATGTGGCAGGATTCAACGATGGGCAGTGGTTCCACTGGGAATGCACGGCTGCCGACGATCCGCACCTGGCCGACTACTCGCCAGGCGCGCAGGAGGGCTTCCGCGCGTGGCTTCGACGGGTATACGGAGGTAGTCGCGATGCACTGGCCCGTGCCTGGAATCGGCCCGACGCGAACTTCGATACCGCCCGAGCGCCCGATTTCGCCCGCTACTGGACCGAGGATTTCCTCGTCGATCCCGCTACGCAGCAGGACGTCGCCGACTGGACACGTTTCTACAGTGAGGGCGTCGCGGAGACCGTCGACTACCTTGCCTCAGTCCTCAAGCAGGCCACGCCCAGGCCCATCATCTGCGGCACTTACTATGAGGACATTACCTGCAACAGCCCCAATCACATTGCCCTGGCCACACACTTGGCCTCGACGGGCATCGACTATCTTGCGGGGCCGGCGGCCTACTCGATTCGTATGCCGGGCTATCCTGGCGCTGTCCGTTCCGTCTTTGGCTCGACCCTGCTGCACGGCAAGACCTATCTCACCGAGCAGGACTGGCGCTCCTGGCACTCCTCGCCCAACAGTCCGGAAGACAACTTCGCTTGGGGGCGCGCCGAGACCGCAGAGGCTCATAACGCCATGGTGCGGCGTGAGTGTGGCATGATGTTGGCCTTTGGCCTGGGCACTTGGTGGTATGACATGGGCGGGGGCTGGTTTCGCGATGACCAGATCATGGCTGCCATCCGCGAAGCCCTCGAAGCCTTCGGCCGCGATCTGCAGGTCTCTGGACTGCCGCGTGCGGACCTGGCCGTCGTCGTGAGTGAGGAGAGCAACGCGTACCTGTTCCCCCGCATGGCTGCCACCGTGCGCTGGCGCTTCATCCTCCGGCAGATTGAGGAGCTGAACACCTCAGGAGTGCCCTACCGTCTCTACCTACAGTCCGACCTCGACGGCGGACGCCTGCCGGACCACAAGGCCTACCTGTTTCTCAATCCCTACTACCTTACGCCTGGCCAGCGTCGCGCAGTGGAGGAGCTGAAAGGCGATGGCAAGCTGCTGGCCTTCGTCCATGCCCCAGGGGTTGTTGGGGCTGAGGACCCCTCCGCGGCGATCGGGGAGATCACGGGCCTGAAGGTCACGTCCCTGGGCCTCGTGGACCGCTTGGCGGCCGATCCGACCGACGCGGCTCATCCCCTGTTGCGCGATCTGGACGGCGTACTGAATATGGGCGGCGCAGTGAAGGCCCCGGCCTTCGCGGTGGTGGACCCTGACGCGACGGCCCTGGCGCGCTATGTCGGCACGGACAGCGTCGCAGTGGCCGCGCGGGACTTTGGAAGTTGGAAGTCGGTATTTGTGGGCGCGCCGGGCTTCACCGAGCAGTTCGCCCACAATCTGGCACGCTGGGCCGGCTGTTGGTGCGTAGCGCAGCCTGGCGACGCGGTGTACGCCAACGACCGCTTCCTGACCGTGCACGCGATCTTCCCGGGGCGCAAGGCGCTCCACCTACGCCGCCCCTCGCGCGTCCTTGACCTGACCAGTGGGGAAGAGGTGGCTGCAAGCACCGACCGCGTCGAAGTCGACATGAACCGCGGCGAGACACGATGGTTTTTCCTGACGCCTCTGTGAGAGGCGAGGACGCGGCTCCTGTCCTTCTAGGGTGGGCTGCTTCTGGTCTGCCGCAGCCGAGAGACACCCGGGAGGCAAGACAAGCGCAATGATCCAACGCTTCACCGTCAGTCGGTTCTCGTGGTCATAGCTGAAGGCGGTCGTTCCGCCACTGACATTCCCCACCACATGCAACAGACTCGCCACATCAGAGCATTTCGACGTTTCCGGAAGAATCCTGGCCCCTCTCCATTTTTTCTCCATTGACGACAGAGAACCGGTCGGTGGCTCAACTTGGCTTGGAACGCCTATCGCGTCGCTGAGAGACCTGCCTCTAGCACGTAGCCTTGAAGATCTCGTGGCACAGATCCAGGTAGTGCTGGAAGTTGTCCAGCGGTACGTCCGGCGGCACCGAATGGTCCACAAAAGGCGCCCAACCCCCGGCCTTGGTCAGCGCCGGGACCTTGCTCGCTACCTCCTCCTCCACTGTCTTTCTATCTGTCCGGAGCGCGCGCTTGTCAATGCCCCCGAACATGATCAACTCTCGGCCGTAACGCTCTCGGTAGGCCAGTGGATCGCAGCCCGCCGCGATTTCAAGAGGATACACACCATTGACGCCCACTTCGAGCCACAGGGGGATGAGCTCGTCCACGTTGCCATCGCAATCTACCAGATGGATGTCGATACCGTACGCGCGCAGGAAGCTGTTGACGCGCCTGTAGTTCTCGGACATGTACCGACGAAAGAGCGCTGGCGAGATCAGCGAGCCGGTTTTCATGGCCATGTCTTCCCAGTAGACCGCGTAGTCCAGCCCCACTTCCTCCACCCCTCGGCGAATCGTCGCAAGGACGAACTCGCCCACGTAGTTGGTCATCTCCGCTACCAGATCAGGGTCGTCGTAGTAGAGGACCGCGAGATTCTCCATGCCCATCCAGTTGCGCAGCCATCCGTAGTAGGATCCACCGTGAATGCCCAGCGGGTAGTCCCGACCCTTCCAGTAGCGCTTGAGGTCGTCCCAATACAGCGGATACCGGCACGGAGACAAGGGATTAAGACGCTGCTTGAACCTCTCCCAGGTGTCACGGTTGCGTAGCGGGTAGGACAGCCACTGGGGCATCCCTATGCCTTTGTACTTCCACACTTTGCGGCGCCCGCCGAACTCGTCCTCCACGACACGGTACTCCTTCGTTTCATCCACTGTGTCTTCCTCGATAGCTGGTATGAGGCCCAGATTGATGGGTATCTGTTCATAGCGATCGAAACCGAAGTACTCGTTGAAGTGAACGTCGGCGGGCATCCCCTCGCTCTGCCAACGCTTGATCGTGTCGGGGAATACCCACTGAGGCACCATGAAGGGGCGATCGGGGGAGCCAAAACGAAAGGTTTCTAGGAAACGCTCTCGCGCGTTCATCCAGTGCACGCCTCCTGTGGAGAGAGGACCTCGACTGAACATATCTTCAACGTCGGATCCGCGGCACCTGCAGTCAACGGTTTGGCGCAAACCTTGGCAGGTCGGGGCCTCGAAGCATCTGCAGCTGTGGTAAGGTCTTTCGCGGTCATGGCCTCGGGCTCTCGTCCGGGCCTGGGGTCGCACCCAGCAGGAGTAATGTGTCTCCGTGGGGAACACACTGCCAAACTTTGCACAAGGAGAATGCACGATGCCGGTAACGCTGCCGGACGGCCCCTTCGAGGCCACATGGGAATCTCTCGAATACTATACTGTTCCCCGGTGGTATCTTGATGCCAAGTTCGGGATCTTCATCCATTGGGGCGTCTACTCCGTGCCCGCCTTCGGCAATGAGTGGTATCCGCGCAATATGTACCAGCAGGGCTCGCGAGAGTTCCAGCACCATGTCGAGACCTATGGCCCCCAGTCTCGGTTTGGCTACAAGGACTTCATCCCGCGGTTCACGGCTGAGAGGTTCGACCCGGCTGCCTGGGCGGATCTGTTTTGCCGTGCCGGTGCCCGATACGTAGTGCCGGTGGCCGAACACCACGACGGATTCGCTATGTACGATTGCAGCCTATCAGACTGGTGCGCGGCGAAGATGGGCCCGCGGCGCGACATCGTGGGCGAGCTGGCCACTGCCGTACGCGAGCAAGGCCTCGTCTTCGGCGTGTCGTCACATAGGGCCGAGCACTGGTGGTTTTTTGACGGCGGCATGAAGTTTGACTCGGATGTTCAGGACCCACGCTACGCTGGTCTCTATGGCCCCGCGCAGCCCCAGGGTACTCAGCCCGACGCCGAGGTCCTCGAGGATTGGCTGGCCCGAACCTGTGAGCTCGTAGACAAATACCGGCCGCAGGTCGTGTGGTTTGACTGGTGGATTGAGGAACCAGCCTTCCGCCCCTACCTAAAGAGGTTCGCGGCCTACTACTACAACCGTGGCGCCGAGTGGGATCTAGGCGTCGCCATCAACTATAAGAATGACGCCTACCCGCCCAGCACGGCGGTCTTGGATATCGAGCGGGGCCAGCTCTCCGACATCCGCGCGCACTTCTGGCAGACCGATACCTCAGTCTCCAGGAACTCTTGGGGGTATGTGGTAAACCAGGACTACAAGACCGCCGCCTCGATCATCCACGATCTAGCCGACATCGTGAGCAAGAACGGGTGCCTGCTGCTCAACATCGGCCCACGCCCTGACGGCACGATCCCCGAGCCGGAGCAGGATCTGCTTGTGGAGATCGGGCGCTGGCTCGAAGTCAATGGCGAGGCCATCTACGGCACGCGCCCCTGGAAGGTCTTCGGCGAGGGCCCAACGCAAGTTGTGGCCGGCGCCTTCAGCGACACCAAACGCGAGGCCTTTACCGACGAAGACGTGCGCTTCACCACGCGCGGGACGACTCTGTACGCTATCGTCCTGGGCGTGCCTGAGAGCCGCAAAGTCACGGTCCGGTCGCTTAGCTCCCTACTGACGCTCTACCCGGGCGAGATCGACGAAGTGGCGCTGTTGGGGCAGCCTGTCCCCTTGCAATGGAGCCGCGACGAGAAGGGCCTGACGGTCACCTTGCCGTCCGACCTGCCCTGCGAGCATGCTCTGGTGTTGAAGATCACGCGCAAGCGCGACTGAGTGATAGAGCCGGGCGAGTCGGCCTCCGCTCCCACAGCTTTGGTGCTGGGCGCCACGATACAGTTTGGGAAGGCGCGCGAGGGCCTGTGAATAGTGCCCAGCAGAAGGGAAAGCCCGGACGTCTCTCGAGTAGGGCCCTCGCTTTTGTACCGCGCTGGTCAGCCAGACGTATTATATTATAAGTAATACGTAAGCCAAGGCCCACGACAGCGTCCGCCCTACGACCCGCCCAGGATAGGCCCCGCCGCTAGGGGTCCTGGCACTGGTCCGCTCCCTGCCGGCCCTCTCGGGTATTCGGTGTCGCTGGGGACCGCCACTGGCAGGCCTTGCGGTCGGGCTTATACTGCTTACACGACAGGACCCGCTCGGGCTCGCGGGGGCGCTTCTTGTGGATCTTGCCGTGGGCTCCTCGTTGCGGCGGTCCACTGCAGTGTGGCGCTGCTATCTGCCGTCGTAGTCTTCGGTCTGGGGCTGCTTCCCTCCTCGCCCTGCGTACACCGCTCGTTCGACCTGCTGCTTCGTCTCACCCACCACTTGCTCCTTTCCCGTCTCGATGCGCCTACCAAGGCGATGAACAACGCACCCTGCTTCAACCTCGAAATG
>JAKORR010000236.1 GCA_029777735.1 Armatimonadota bacterium
AGGTCGTGCTCATCTCCTTCCCGGATAAAGCGCGAGACGTCGATGTCGTTGCCCAGGAGATCGGCAGTGGTGTCGAAGAGGTCGATGAGGTCGCGACGGCGCAGAACGTCCACCTCAGGACGCCACGGAGAGACAGGTGGAAGGTTGGCTGGGGCGACAGAACGACGCTCCAGGCGCACAAGGTGGCCGCGGGCTTCCTCAAGCTCCTCGGCGGTGTACGGTCTGGGCCGCTCCGACACATCTACCCAGAGCACCGTGGCCTCGGAACAGGTGCCCTTGCGATTGCACCGGCCGAAGCGCTGAACGAGGGAAGACCACGGAGCCAGTTCGGTAATGAGCGTTCGTGCGTCCAAATCCATCCCCGCCTCCACCGTTTGCGTCGCCGCGATGATGCGGCCGGCCGGAGGTATCGGTGCCGCGAGGCGGGCCAGTTGGGCTGTCCGTTCCGGGGGCCGGAAGCGGGAGTGCAGCAGCACCAGATCGGCCTGGCTCCTGCCTTCAAGCTCGCGGAAGACCTGGGTTGCCCGTTCAACGGTGTTGCAGATCACCAGTGTCAGGGTTCCGGCCTGGTGGTGTTCCAGAACGGACTTGGCCAGCCTGCCCGCGTAGCCTTTGTCCGTCACACTGCCGGTGTCGAGCCGGAACAGGCGCTTTGGTGCCTGAAGCCGTTCGGCCAGTTCTTCGGCCTCGTCGGGCTCTAGTTCAAAGACGGCTTCCGGGACAGGGTGATCTACCGTGCCAAGCCACTCGGGCTGCAGGGTCGCCGACATCCAGATCGTCCGGGCCGGGCCGAAGGTGCCCAGCTTGCTGCGGAACGCCTGGAGCTGAGCGGAGGTCTCGAGACCCACCCCGAACAACTGCACCTCGTCCATGACCCAGAGCACATCGTTATTGAGCAGACCGAAGGCGATGGGCCAGCGGTAACGACTCATGGCGTACCCCCGATTCAGGGCGCGGCTCTCCAGAATATCGATCGTCCCGATGAGAATAGCCTCGCGCTCAGGATAGAGGTACCAACCCTCCTCGATTTCGCCGCCCATCATCGTGTAAACCGGAATGTCCAGCCTGAGTGACTTGGCAACGGCCACAGTCTGCTCCACAAGATTGCGTGCTGGCAGACAGTACACCAGGCGTCGGGGCGTAGCGGCCCGGATTGCTGGATCGGGGTGGTACAGCCGACGCCAGGCCCACGCGAGCAATACCGCCCAGGTCTTGCCGACCCCAGTGGGGAGACGGACCAGTGCTGGTAACTCCGGGACCTCGGCCAGGCGGTGCTGGTACCTGTATGGATGAGTACCGCCAGTCATGTAGGTAAAGAAATCCCAATAGCTGGACCACGCCATCACCTTACCTCCTCTACACGGTCTGGCGTTGGGCGGGCTGAGCGGTTCCAAAGGTCAGG
This sequence comes from Armatimonadota bacterium, assembly GCA_029777735.1. Classification (GTDB taxonomy): domain Bacteria; phylum Armatimonadota; class Zipacnadia; order Zipacnadales; family FEN-943; genus JAKORR01. The sequence goes on from JAKORR010000236.1 coordinate 1,403, forward strand.
CAAGCAGTACCCAAGGTGGGCTTATCCTTATTGTAACGTTGACCAGTGACAACGGTCTGTCACTCGCAGTCCCCTGATGGAAATGCGCTGCTCTGTGGGCAGATACACGCGATACATGTCCTTCAAAGAGCTCTCTCTACTTTCTAGTCTAATGATCCTGAAGTCATTGTCAAGCAACCACGATGAGGTGATATACTAATAGACGCTGCGAGCTTCGGCTTACTTGAAGCAGGATGATTAG
>JAKORR010000237.1 GCA_029777735.1 Armatimonadota bacterium
CCCAGGTGAAGGCTAGCCCGTTGGCCACGCCTACCTGATCACCCAGCCTGTGCCCGTTCCGGCGGAACCGGGGTGGCCCCAGCAGGTCAGTCAGCACTAGCGGTGTCACCGTCACGGGGCTCTCGTTGCCTGAAGCCACCCGTCGGGCCGTCTTGCGGCAAACGGCAGCTATCTGACGCTCCAACTCGCGCACACCGGCCTCGGCGGTGTAGTGACGAATAAGCGCGCGCAGGGCACCCGAGTGGAACTGCAGATGTTTGCCGCGCAGGCCGTTCTCCGCGCGTTGCTTGGGCACCAGGAAACGGCGCGCGATCTCCAGCTTTTCCTCCTCGATGTAGCCCGGGAATTCGATGATCTCCATGCGGTCCAGTAGCGCTGGGGGAATGGGCTCTGTGTAGTTGCCCGTGGCGATGAAGAAGACCCGAGACAGGTCGAAGGGTACCTCTAGGTAGTGGTCTTGGAAGCTGTCGTTCTGCTCTGGGTCGAGCACCTCCAGGAGAGCCGAGGATGGGTCCCCACGGAAGTCGAGGCCGATCTTGTCGATTTCGTCGATCATGAACACAGGGTTGTTGGCGCCTACTCGGCGGATGGTCTGGATGATGCGGCCTGGCATGGCCCCAACATACGTGCGCCGGTGGCCACGGATCTCGGCCTCGTCGCGGACGCCGCCGAGGCTCATGCGGATGAACTTGCGGCCCATGGCCCGTGCGATGCTCCGACCTATAGAGGTTTTGCCTACGCCGGGAGGGCCTGTGAAGCACAGGATTGGGCCCTTGGTCTGCTCGACCAGCTGGTGCACCGCGAGGAACTCGAGCACGCGGTCCTTGACCTTGTGCAGGCCGTAGTGATCCTCTTCCAGCACGGCCTCGGCTGCAGAGATATCCAGCTTGTCACTGGTGGCAACCTGCCAGGGCAGGGCCAAGAGCCAGTCCAGGTAGGTGCGCACCACGGAGACCTCGGGCGACGCTGCGGGCATACGCTCCAGGCGCTCGATTTCCTGCAGGGCCTTATCCTGCGCCTCCGCAGACATGCCCGCCGCCTCGATCTTGTGGCGATACTCCTCTACCTCACTGTACAGGCCCTCGCGCTCGCCCAGTTCCGACTGAATAGCGCGCATTTGCTCGCGCAGGTAGAACTCGCGCTGGGAGTCCTCAATAGCAGCGCGAACCCGCTGGTGTATCTCATGCTCGATGCGAAGGACCTGCAACTCGCGCTCGAGGATGCGTTCTACGATCCGCAGCCGCTCAGCCACATTCGCAGCCTCTAGCACCGACTGCTTCTCTCGTACCTTGAGGTTCAGGTATGTGGTGACGACGTCTGACATCTGCCCAGGGTCGTCCACATTCGCCACCGTCACGAGGGCGTCACTGGGCACCGCCGGCGACAGGGCAGCCGCGTCCTCGAACAGGGACCGCACGACCCGCAGTAGAGCCTCGACTTCTGGGCCCTCAGCCGGCACCTCCGAGATAAAACTCCAGGTGGCCCGCAGGTAAGGGTGGGTCTGGGTGATCTTTTCCCACCGGGCCCGTCGTAGACCCTCCACAACCAGGCGGGCGTCACCATCGGCGGTCTCAATGAATTGGACAATCCGCGCCACACACCCTACTTCGTACAGATCCTCGGGCGCTGGTTGCCCCTCCTGCCGGTCCCGTGTCGCTACTACAAGCACTAGGCGCGACCCATTCCAGGCCTCGCGACCAGCCGCCTGCACGGGTTGGCTGTCGAGCGGCAAGGGTACCACCATGTGGGGAAAAAGCACGATGTGCTCAGCCCAAAGTATAGGCAAGTCCTGTCCCTCGGCTGAGAGGGCCTCCGCGTCTCGCGCGGACTGAAAGTGATCAAGCAAAGCGGAAAGAAGCTCGTCGCTGTCAGCCATGGTGATCTTCCATATCTCTTGCAGGGTGGTGGTGGATGCTCGGCTACAGTCCTTTCCTCAAGGCAACCTTTCGTCGAGTGGGCGGTGATACCTGCCGGCGGGCGTACCTTCTCCCCGCAGGAGTGATCCATGTGGGGCGGGAGGTGGAGTTTGGCTGTCACGGAAGACCGCCACATTGCACCATATCCCAGAAGCCACAGAGAGGACACCGCAATCTGCGAAAGCTATCCGCAGTCCGAGGTGGGCCACCAAGTTCGAGGTCAAGCCGTTTTCTGTTGCTGCTCGTCGGAGCACTCGCCGCGCAAGCGGAGTAAGGGAGGCACTCCCTCACGCACACAGGCCTCTGTAACGATGCATTGGGCCACGTCGCGGCGCGATGGTATTTCGAACATGACGTCGAGCATGATTTCTTCGATAATCGTGCGGAGGGCACGGGCGCCGGTCTTGCGCGCGATGGCTTCGTCGGCAATCGCGTCCAGTGCCTCTTCCTCAAACACCAGTTCCACGTCATCGAGCAGTCGCATGAGCTTCTGGTACTGGCGGACAACTGCGTTCTTGGGCTCCGTGAGGATCGCGCGCATCGCAGCCCGGTCCAGGCTGTGCAGTGTGGCCACGACAGGCAGACGCCCTACGAACTCGGGTATCATCCCGTACTTAACCAGGTCCTCGGGCATGACTTCCGCCAACACCTCGTCATCAGTCATCTGAGACGGCCCTGCGGCATCGGCCAGGAAGCCGATACGCCGCTGGTGTAGCCGCTCGCGCACGATGTTGGCCAAACCGTCGAATACGCCGCCGCAGATGAAAAGAATGTCGCGCGTATTGAGCTGGATGAATTCCTGTTGCGGGTGCTTGCGCCCTCCTTGAGGAGGAACATTAGCGACGGTGCCCTCAAGTATCTTGAGCAAGGCCTGCTGCACGCCTTCGCCGCTGACATCGCGAGTTATGGACGGCGTGTCTTCCTTGCGTCCAATCTTGTCGATCTCGTCGATGTAGACGATTCCGCGCTCGGCCCGCTCGATGTCCCAATCAGCAGCGACTAGGAGCTGTAGCAGGATGTTCTCCACGTCCTCGCCCACGTACCCCGCCTCTGTCACCGAAGTGGCATCGGCTATGGTGAAGGGCACGTCAAGGAACCGCGCTAGCGTCTGGGCGATTAGGGTCTTGCCTGACCCTGTGGGGCCAATCAGCAGAATGTTGGCTTTGTCCAACTCGGCGTCCTCGTCGAGAGCACCGACGTGAATACGCTTGAAGTGGTTGTACACCGCCACCGAGATGACGCGCCTGGCGCGCTCCTGGCCCACCACATACTGCCCGAGGAACTCGTTGATCTCACGGGGTGTGGGCACACGCCCGTCCTGCAGGGCACGACGAGCGTTCTCCTGCTCTCGGCTCTTTATGATGTGACCACACAGCTCCACGCACTCAGCGCAAATCTGCACGCCCTGCCCGCTTATCATGTGGGCCGTCTGGGAGACAGATCGGCCACAGAAGGAGCAAACCTTCTGCTGGCCAGCGCGATTGCCGCTGTCAACACCCTGTGTCAAAACAATCACCTGTGGATCTAAGCATCAAGCATCGGCGTCATTTCGTGGCTGCTTGGAGGCCACCACATCTATGATCCCATACTTGCGGGCCTCTTCAGCAGTCATATAGTAGTCGCGCTCGGTGTCCTGCTGAATCTTGTCAACCGACTGGCCAGTCCTCTCGGCCAGAATCTCATTCAGCCATCGGCGCAAGCGCAGAATCTCTTCGGCCTGGATCTGAATATCTGTAGCCTGTCCCTGTAGGCCGCCCCAGGGCTGATGGATGAGGATCCGCGAATAGGGTAAAGCGTAGCGGTGCCCCTTGGCCCCCGAGGCCAGCAGGACCGCGGCCATCGAAGCAGCCTGACCAATGCACCAGGTGTGGACTTCGGGCGAGACGTACTGCATCGTGTCGTAAATCGCCAAGCCTGCCGTGATGGAGCCACCTGGACTATTGATGTACAGGTTGATGGGCTCTGTCGGATCTTCTCCCTGCAGGAACAACATCTGCGCTATCACGAGGCTTGAAACCACGTCGTCGATGGGTGTGCCGATGAAGACAATTCGGTCCCGCAGGAGCCGAGAGAAAATGTCAAAGATTCGCTCGCCGCGGGGCGTCTGCTCAATGACCGTCGGAACATACATGGGTAAAACCCCCTCGCAGCCTTATCAGTAGCTGCTCTCAATGACTGCAACTGTAAACGCCGTCAGTCCTCAAGGTGCCCGGGTGGTCCGCACTTGACCCGACTGCCTGAGTTGGCCAGACCAGACGAAGCTTCAGCCTACTGCGTGGTCGCTTCATCCTCGTCGACACTCTCAGCCTTGGGCAACACCGGTTCGCCTTCGCTCTTCTCTAGCGAGGAGTCGGCCACGACTTCGGGCTCCGGTGTCTCAGCTTGTGCCTCGACTCCTGCTTCTGCCTTGGTCTCGTCCTCAACTGGGGTCTCGGACTTCACGCCCTCAGCTTCTGCCTCGGTGGCTGTCTTGGCGTCACGCCGCTCGGAGCGCCGAGCCTCAAGCTTATCAAGAAGCTCGTGATAGCGCTCCTTGAACTGATCGCGCGGGACCTCCTCGACCTCCGCCTTCTCGATTATCCACCGCAACGCCCTGCGCGTCTTGGCGCGCTCGTCGATGCGCTGTGAGATCTCTTCCTGTACCTCGTACGCCTGCTCGATGAAGCTCACGGCGTTGCCGGTCTCACGAGCCAGTTTCTCGATCTCAGCCCGAACATCCTGCTCCTCCGTTTCGAGGCCCTGGCTCTCTATCAGGGCCTCGAGACAAATTCTAGCCTCCAGGCCCAGGATTGCACGGCGCCGTTGGCTGCTCTCCATCCTCTCGCGATCGATGGTTCCCGCCTCGACAAGCTCGTCGAGGCTGGATCCGGCGGCCTCAAGTCGCGAGTCAAGCTCCTCCAGTTCTGCCTGAGTAGCGTTGGCGATGAGCATCTCCGGCAGTTCAATATCGGAGTTGGCCAGCAAATAGGCAATGGCCTGGGTCTCTAGGCTCTCCCGTGCCTGATCCTCAGACTCTTGCGCCAACCTCCGCCGGATCTCTTCCCTTAACTCGTCAACGCTGGAAAAATCGCCTACCTTGGCCGCGAACTCGTCGTTGACTTCTGGGAGTTGCCTCTCCTTGACCTCCAGGATTTTCGCCACGTACCTAAGCGTTCTACCTGCCAGGTCGCTATCGTCGTCCTCCGGTATCTGCTCCTCGACGACGACTTCCTGGCCGGCAAAGTGTCCGAGAACACCGTTAGGCAGGCGGACCGGTTCGCCCTCCTCGCGCGGCTGGGCCTCGAAGACAAGGCCCTCTTGGGACGTCTGTTCCTCGTCCTCCACGAATATCCTGACATCCGCGGTCACGCGGTCGCCAGGGGCAATAGCTCTGGTCACCTCGGCCCAGGTGGCGTGCTCGGCGCGCAGCTCCTCTAGGATCTTGTCAACGTCCTCGTCAAGGACTTCGGTCGATGGCCGCAGGAGTTTTACATCCGTTAGGTCACCGATCGTCGCGGATGGGTAGACGGTGACAACCACGGAGAGATTGACCGGCGCGCCTTCTTCCAGAGGGATCTCTTCGAGATCGGGAAGCACGGGATCGCCGATGACCCTCAGCTCAGGGTGTTGCTCCAACGCCTTGGGCATGGACTCCTGAACTAGCTCCATCCAGACCGTGCCCTTGATCTGGTCGATGCCGTAGAAGCGACGGATAATGCTACGCGGAGCCTTGCCGGGGCGAAAGCCGCGGATGCGACCGACGTCGGCGAGCTCGCGGTAGACCTTATCGAAGTATTCGTCCACTTCCTTGGCCGTCAGGCTGAGGGTTAGCTCAACCTGGCTCTTGGGAAGGTGGCGGACTGCGCTCTCCATTTACTTCCCTCCAACGCCAACTTTGGCTTTCTAAAGCGAAGCTACGCCGCCCATGTGAGCAGCGCAGTGGCAAAGATCCCGATATCAAGCCTCGGCACAGCCAAGCGCCCTGACACAAAAGGGCCTGTCGCGTAGGTCTCTGGGTTGGTCTGGACTCCTGCCGTGGCCCAACCGCTTGCGCTCCTGTAGCCGACACGGACACAATAGACTGCCAAACAGCCTGATGGTGGGCGCGGAGGGATTCGAACCCTCACGGGGATTGCCCACGGGATCCTAAGTCCCGCGCGTCTACCAGTTCCGCCACGCGCCCCCGACGTCCTCATAGGTTCTATGTCTACGTTATGGTGGGCCGTGGAGGATTCGAACCTCCGACCTTGGGATTAAGAGTCCCCTGCTCTGCCGCTGAGCTAACGGCCCATCCTTTAGCGTCCAACCAGATTGTCTGGCGCGCCCGGAGGGACTCGAACCCCCGACCCACGGATCCGAAGTCCGTTGCTCTATCCAACTGAGCTACGGGCGCGCAAGGCCTTGCCGTGAGGTCTGAACTGCACTGTTACCTCTCCAGGCGCCGCAGGCGCCTAGCGCTTGGCCACTTCGGCGCACAACAATACACCTACCGAACTGCTTTGAACAGTCGGCTTCACGACTTTTCTGCCAGTTCCGGTTCAATTTTGGTGGATGGGGTGGGCGAGGGGACTCGAACCCCCAACCCCCGGAGCCACAGTCCGGTGCTCTGGCCGTTGAGCTACGCCCACCATTCCTTACCAAAACCAGTTGCCAGGGGCGCGCCCGGAGGGACTCGAACCCCCGACCGTCGGCTTAGAAGGCCGCTGCTCTATCCGCTGAGCTACGGGCGCTTTTCGAACCTCGGCCCCTAGGGCCGGGAACTCTTGCTTGTTGGAGCGGGCGAAGGGATTCGAACCCTCGACCCTCGGCTTGGAAGGCCGATGCTCTACCGCTGAGCTACACCCGCTCATCCGACCAACATAACCATGGTCGGGGCGGGCGGATTCGAACCGCCGGCCTCATGGTCCCAAACCATGCGCTCTGACCAAGCTGAGCTACGCCCCGAAGACAGACTTAATTCTACTCGTGTCCCCTGCCTACGGTCAACACATCCACGCCCCGCCATTGCTGATGACGCCGAAATCGATTTGCTGCAAGGTACACTGCCACGGTACGCTGTCTACCACATCTGGGTCTTAAGGGGCCAGCCTTTCGAGCCCACGCCTGATCCTCTTGATCCTATCCTCCTCGTCCTCGCCCAGATGGGTGCACACCTTCTCGATCCTGCCCAGATGACCGCGGACCACCACCAGGTATTTGCGGAAGGTCATTACCTCTCCCTCGGCTATGCCGAGGTAAGCGAGAAGCCAGCGGTCCAAGTCATCGTTGTAGTCCCGTTCG
>JAKORR010000238.1 GCA_029777735.1 Armatimonadota bacterium
CAGGGCGTCAGGGCACTGCCCATCTCAAGCGTTAGCTCAGCTGCTGTGAGGTCGTCGCAGAACTTTACAGATTGGACTGGACAGGACAACACGGGACGCGAAGCAACGGGGCCCGATTCCGAGGATCCGGGACCTGGAAATCGACCGGGGCGCCCGGTGGTGGCGGCTCCCCTACACCCTGGCGGGCGCCTATCAAGCATCACCCTTGGCGTGATCCAGGACTTCCGCGACGACCTGCAAGAGCCCACCAAGGGCACGTACCGAATGCTGAGCTACGAGAGTGCTGGCAGCTTCCTGGGCGGCGAGGAGGAGTTTCAGCAGCTTATCGGCGAGCTGCGATTCTTCCACCGCCTGACTTCCAAGGCCATCCTCGCTACCAGGCTCATGGGTGGCACCTCCTTTGGCGATGTGCCCCTGTTTGAAGCCTTTTCGGTCGGTGGAGCCAACAGCCTGCGGGGTTACGAAGAGGACCGTTACCGCGGGCGCCGCTTCGTACTGCTGAACGCCGAGTATCGCCATACCGTGACCGACAGCCTTACTGGCGTGGCCTTCCTGGATGTGGGTGACGCCTACGGGGGGGTCTTCCAGACACCGATCCCAGGCTTCGAGATAGGTGCCGAGGATCAGAGTCTGGACGCCCACTACAGCGTCGGCGTCGGACTGAGGGTCAAGACCCAAGTAGGCCCCATGCGCTTGGACGTGGGTTTCGGCGAGGACGGCAGCCGGGCACACTTTGGCTTTGGCCATACGTTCTAGGCTTTGCCACTGACGCTAGTAAACCAAGGTTTGGTTTCCTTCTTGGCTAGCGCTTTGGTCGCCCAAGCGCTGGCTGCTCCCGGGCCGTTCTAGAGGGGGCGAATCGACGAGCAAGCCCCCGTTGAGAAGCCTTATGCCGTGGTAGAGCATGATTCCAATCTGTTTCTCGCAGGCAAAGGATGATTCCGAGATCATGAACCGCCGCAACCGCAACCAGACTCGGGTGTCTAACAAGTACAATCGTAGGGCTCTTAAGGGGAACCTTGACATGATGAGTCGACGCAGAATCCTCTTCGGCCTAGCCTGTCTGCTCTTGAGCGTTGGAACCTGTCAGCTTTGGGCCCAGGAATCCGTCCAGCTCAAAATAGGAATCGTCAACGTGGAGCGTTTGGAGAAGGACTATAAGGTGCTCCAGGAAAAACAGAAGGAGCTGGATGCTCTTCGATCTCAGTCGGCGGAAACTCTACGTGAGGTGTCTCAGTACGCCTTTCTTTCCGCCGAGCTGTTCAAAGAGGTGGTGGCGCTGGTGTCCCTGCCAAAGCCGTGGCCTGAAGAGAAGGCCAAGCGGGCGGAGGAACTGAGAAAGATCTCCGAGGAAAAGGAGAAGGAATACCTGGCGCTAAGGTCCAACACCGTCCGAACTCCCGAGCAAGAGGACCGCTTCAAGACGCTGCAGGAGCTCGTCGAGGCTCGCGATAGCGATATGAGGCAACTGGAGCAGAACTTCCTACAGGACCTGCTGAATCGCCAGCGTGAGCTACAGACCCAACTTCTCGCCCGAGTGCGCGAGACCATCGTGGCCGTGGCCAAGGAGAAGAAGTATGACCTTGTCCTCGACAACACCGTGGTGTTCTTCGGTGGCGAAGACATCACCGACGCAGTGATCGAGCTCCTCAACAGGACGCAGCCTGCAGCTGCCGAACAGCCCAAACCGGAGGAGCAAGGTGGTGCGGGCGGCAAGTAAGCCAATCTGGCTTTTCATCGGGCTGCTGCTGTCTGGGTGTGTGAAGGCACCTGAGGCCGGGCCGCTGAGACGTCTTCCGACTATCCAGGAGGGTTACTTCTACCCCGGCCCCTTGTTGCACCTACACCCGCTTTGGCAGGCACTGACCGCCCTGGAGCAGCAGGCAAACCGACTTGCTGTCGCTCGCGAGGACGAGGACGACAGCGCGAGTCTGGTTGAGCTGGCACCTCTACCGGCACCGGAGCTTGTAACGCCCAACCTTGTTCTTTTCACCCCACCTCTACTGCGAGAACTGGAGCCTGTGCCGCTTCTGACGGCCACCCAAGAGGGGCTGCCCGAGGACCTGCGGGTAAGCCTGGAATGGCACAAGCAGCTTGCCTACCGACGACACCGTGAGCGTGTGGCCGCGGCTCGCGCTGAGGCCACTCTGGCCTCAGCTAGGGTAGAGGCAGATTTATGGCGCGAGTATCAAGTCGCCCTCAACAACCTGAGGATTCAGGAGGCTGTAGGGGGACCTGGTGCGGCAGAAGCGAGTGAGTCCCACGAACGTATCCTACAGGCCTTGGAGAACCGTGTGGCAGCGGCCAAGGCCGAATCGGCAGAGAGGCTAGCTCAGCGCCTCCGAGAGCTATCGCTGCAGCTTGAGGAGCATCTCAGGCAGCTTGAGTTGCAGGCACGGGCTGAAGCCGAAGGCCGGTCGGTTCCAGTGCTGGATACCGGCGCCACCGACCTACGAGAACTGCAACAGCGACTGCGGATAGACTGGTGGTTGCCGTCGCCAAAGCCGGTGGAAACGTCTCGCGAGGATCTCTTCCCAGAGCTGGCGGCTCGCCACAAGGAGGCCCTGCAACAGCAGCAAGCGGCTTTCGTCCAGTCCCGCAAACAACAGGCAGCACGGATGCGGCGGGCCGCTGGTGTCCTGCGAAGGCTCATTCGTCAAGATGTAGAGACAGCAGCGCGAGCGCAGGCACTCGCTAGAGGAGTATTGGTCAATGTTCCCCCCTTGGAGCCCCGTCGAGGCACAGACATTACAGCGAAATGCACGCAGTGGCTACGGCAGCAATGGTCGCAGACCTAAGTAACGGAGGGGACCAGATGGCAGCGAAATTCCGCCTTGCTGAGATAGCGAGACTAATAAGCGGCGAAGTTATCGGGGACGCGGACATCACTATCACTGGTGTGGCCGCCCTCGAGGATGCGGGCGAGAGTGATCTTGCCTATATCGAGCGCACGGACCTGTTGGCTGTCGGCGAGGAAAGCCGTGCGGCTGCTCTTATCGTGCCGCCCGATGCCAGGACCAAGCGTAAGCCCCTCATCGTAACCGAGGACCCTAAGCTAGCCTTCAGCCGCGTACTTGAGCTCTTCGCACCTGAGCCGTCGATTCCTGTGGGCGTGCATCCCACAGCAGTGCTGGCAGACAGCGTGCGCCTCGGTCAGGATGTGGCCATCGGTCCCTACGCCGTCGTCGAAGAGGGCGTGCGGCTCGGGCACGACGTCGTTCTGTATCCCTTTGTTTTCATCGGGCGCGACGCCGACATCGGTGACGGTACGGTCGTCTACCCCCACGTGTTCATCGGTGAGCGCGTGAACGTGGGCAGGCGGTGTATCCTGCACGCGGGCTGCGCTGTCGGAGCGGACGGCTTCGGCTTTTTGCCGACTGCACAAGGCCTGCGCAAGATTCCGCAGATTGGTACCGTCGTGGTTGAGGACGACGTGGAGATCGGCGCCAATAGCACCGTTGACCGCGCGACCGTGTCCACCACGCGGATCGGAGCTGGCACCAAGATCGACGACCAAGTTCACATCGCGCACAACTGCGTCATCGGCCGCAACTGTATCCTGTGTGGTCAGGTGGGCATTGCTGGCAGCACCACCATCGGTAACAACTGTGTGCTTGGCGGCCAGGTGGGCGTCAACGATCACGTTCACGTGGGCGACAACATCACGATCGGCGCCAAGTCGGGCGTCTATGGTAGCCTGACGGAGGCGGGCGTATACTCTGGTGTGCCTGCACGCCCTCACAATCAACAACTGCGCGTCATGGCTATGACCCAGAAGCTACCTGAACTGGTGCGCCAAGTCAGAGAGCTCAGCGAACAAGTTGATGAGCTAAACCGGCGGTTGCAGGACCTGCAGCGTTGACAGAAATGCCGGTTTCGTATACAAGTAAGGCGCCGACCGTAGAGTATGGGTCGGCGCTTTGTTGTTGCTTGCGGTTGGCAAGGGACAGGGAAGAGAACCGGCGGCATACTCACCACCCGCGGAGCCTACGCGGTACGTACCTCAGAACTCAGGTTGGCCATGGTGCGAATGTCTCTGGCAACAAAACGCCTTTTCACGCTCAAACTCGTACTGGGTGCCATGGTCTTGGCACAACCGACGCTAGCGCAGCGGATCCTGACCGTGCATCTGACACCGGGTCCCTCTTACTCGCAGCTATCGCTGGGAGGCCAGGTTTGGCTGCGCCTGCGAGGGCCGGGCCATGTTGCAGAGGCCCGTTCCTTGGCGGTACGCCTCACCGAGCAGCCTCTCCAAGGGCTGCAGCCGGGTGAAGTAAGCACTGAGAAGGTAGATAAGAATGCGCGGCTTCTTGCGCGGGGCAAGCCGCTATTGCTCCTCACTGCCTCTCAGGCCGCGGCGCAGAATTCAGACGCCGCTGCTCTTGCGGACAGGTGGGCTACGGCTCTCAAGGAGATCCTGAACGGCCCCTATGTAGCCGTGGCGCCAATTGATCCCTTCGACGTCCCTGTGGGCGAGGTGCGCAACCTGTCGGTGGGCGGGACGGCCGCGGCGTCAGCGCGTGTGGTGTCGCTGAATCCCGAGTTGCTTGCAGTCGAGTCCGGCAGGAGCGGCGAGGTGCCTCTGCGCGGTCTGGCAATGGGCGACGCCACCGTCGAGGTGGCGACGGCCTCCGACAAGCTGCGGATTGGGGTGCGCGTGCGTTTCTGGGCAGCCACCATCCCGTCGAACACTAGCGTATTTGTGACGGGTCCTGTGACCTCCGGCGAGTGGCAACGCTACTCACAATACGCCGTGATGACCTCGGTAATGGCCCGGCTCGGCGCCTCCGTTGACGTGGACCATAGGCCCCGTCAGTGGCCGTTGGCCATGGCAGAGGTGAGGGCCCAGGGCCCAGAGTTCCTCCCACTCACGCGAGAGGTGGCAATCCAGGGCCAAGTGAAGCCCAGAGCCTTGCCGGAGCCAACGCATGTCCTCGTGAGCAACTATCCCGAGCGGGTGAAGTTCGCTCATGTTCTCATGCGTGACATGGTGGAAAAGAGCGAACCCGTTCGGATCCTTTGGCACCACGTGAACGATTCGGGGCAGAACCTGTGGTTCGGTGTGCGGCTGCACAACCTATCGGACGAGCCGGTGCATTTCACCTGGGCCGACTGCTTCGCGGGGCCCAACCTGGATGAGATATACGTTGGTCACGTTGTGTGTCGGGGCTACTTCGACCAACTTCGCCGTGGATCCGCGGTGATGCTGTCCCTTCAGCCCCATCGCTGGGTCGAGTTCGCGACGATGAAAACAAGACCGCGGCAGATCGTCAGCGGCCTAGCCTGCATATCAGTGCTAGGTGGAGGTCCCCTGGTAGCCGAGGTAGTGGCACATCCCGAGCCGCCATCCTCCTGGGCCCGTCCCGTGGCCGACAATCTGCGCGAGGACCCCAAACTACGGCCCTTCCGCTTCGAAGGCGTCAACGAGCTGACAGCGACCCACGTGGCCGGGGGGCCATGGACCTTCGTCGGGGTGGGCAAGCAACCCAAGTCGAACTCCCACGGCATCGTGCTCCACGGCAACTACGGCGTCCTCTATCGAATCCGATTCCTGCTGGCCAACCCCAAGTCAGAGAGAGCCTATCTAGAGCTCGTAGTGCGAAGCGGTGGCGGCGCAACGCGCGGCGTATTCATGCTTAACGGCGACATCCTCGAGACACCGATGCTCCGTGCTACCCAGGAGCACATGCTCACTCGTTGGGAGCTGCCACCCCGCTCCGAGCGCGAGGTTTCCGTGCTGACCATGCCCCAGTCTGGCTCGAACTACCCTGTTACCCTGGTCGTGCGCCCCCGCCGGTAGGTGGTCGGAGCCTCCCGAGGCGTCCCGGCAGATTGTGCTTTCTGTAGCCCTGGGGGCGGTTCCGCCTCCGGCCGAGGCAGAGCATCACGCCCGCCCCAAGCACGTGCCCGCCTAGAGACATCCGCGCCTGCCGTCCAAGGGCAGTTGGAGACCGCCAGGATAGCCTAGCCGAAAGGCAGGTCGTGGAGTTCGGCGGTTGCCAGGACGCGGCGGCGCGCATCTCCATCGTCGCCAGTCGATTCCAGGGCTTCCCTGATAAGCCCCAGCCGTGCTTCATCCCGCCAGTCCGGTGGCCGGTCGGTGTGCCACGACTCTCGCAGACCCTCTTCGAGCGCCCGCCAGTAGGCCGTCATAGGCTGTGCGGCGGGCCCATAGTAACGGTCGCAGAAGTCCTGCAAGAGGGCGTCTGGCTCGAGGTCCACTTGCCATGCCAGACGTGCAAAGGCGTACATGTTCAGCGGATACCAGTACGGCCCCCACTGGTCGGACGACACGCCGTCGACGCCGATGCGCAGGAAGTAGCGGAGGTCTTCGGCAATCATCGACACTGCTGTCCACTTGTGGTACTCGGCCGCCCACGTGTAGTACTCATAGATGTAGTAGCGTCTACACACTCGCCGCCAGGCCGGAATCTGCGGTCGCAACCAGGCATCCGTCGGCAGATCGGAGGTCTCGATGGGCTTCAGCGTGCGCTGCGGGGGCCTGGGGAACAGGCACAGGCCTACCAGGACGTTGTCGTCGCAGCGCTCGCCCGCGGGCGGACAGGCTGTCGTCATGGCGTAGGCCAGGAGGTTGACCAGCACGCGCGGGTGGCGAGCTCCAACGCGTCGCGCCACCTCGTTCACGAACCTGACATATGTGGCCGTATAGGCCAGGCGGGCGCTCGCCTCGTCGACGGCGCCAGGGGAAAGGCAGTTGGGGCAGTGGCAGTAGGTATAGGAGTCGTTGTGCCACAGGTCCACCGCGTCCACCTCGGGGTTGGCCTCGAGCCACGCGTTGATGTTGGCGGCCACAGTCTCGATCACCTGGGGATTACTCACGCACAACGACGTCTCATGGGTTCCGTCAGCGCGCCGGCTGTCGTCGTCGAGTAGGGCGTAGAACTCGGGGTGACTCTCAGCGTACCGATCGGGCGGCAGCCACAGACTGAAGGTATGCCCGCCGACCTGGAGGTGCAGGCCCCGGCGCCGGACCTCCGGCACCAGCAGCTCGCGCGAACGGCTAGCCTCCCACACGCCGGGACCGTTGGGGGCCGCGTGGGCCCAGTTCAGGCGATTCTTCGCCAGCCAGTCTACGTGGCGCAGTGTGTTGACATGCATCCACTGGGGTCCGTAGGGATAAAGGATGAGCTGGCGGAGAGTGAAGTCGGGCGGGCCCACAGCGTCGGCCATGGCGCCGAGACGGATAGTGGGACGCCGCGGCACGACGTCCTCGCCGGGCACGCACCACCCGCACCCCAGGTACTTCTCCAGGAAGTGGTACACGGCGTAGAGGGTCGCGCGCGGCGAGTTGCCTACCAGGGCGATGCGGGAGCCAAAGCTGTGCATGAGGTAGCCGTCTTCGCCCCTGCCGGCAAGCTCGCCTTCCGCGACGGCAGCCTCCTCTTCGCGCAGGCTGCCCCAGCCTAGGATGAAACCGGGGCGTGAGCAGTAGCCCTCGACGATGGGCAGGCGGCTGGCCGTGACCTGCTCGACGTAGCGCTGGAGTTCCTCCGCTGCGAAGCGCTCGGGTGCCTCGGCGGTCGGGGCCACGGCGATAGCAGCGTCATTGCCGCCGGCGCCCAGGCTCAGTCCCTCGGCGACATCGTCCACGATCTCACCTCCTAGGGCGGGCGGGCTGCCCATCGACAGTCCCTGAGTCCCCCCGCCCCTTATGGCTGCATAGGCTGCCCTCGCGTCGTCGGGGCTGAGGAGAGGGGCCGAGAGCGCGTTAGTCACCGGCTCACCGTCCAGGACGACGGTCCGTACCCGACGCCTGCCTCCACCACCGAACAGGGGTCTAATCGCGTCCGCGATGCCCATGGGCCTACATCCCCCTGAGGCGCCCTGCGGCCTGGTCAACTACGGCCTACGGCCGGGCCTCGGCCCAAGACAGATCGTTGAATACCTACCTCCCAAGCCCACCAGACGCAGGTTCTGGTTCGACCATAGGGTTTCTCTTTCGGTCCTGCTGCACCTCTGCCCAAGACACACGGCCAGACAACCGCCACGGGAAGGGCAAACCTTTCGGTCACGCCTCCCCACGCGGGGAAGGTTTGCGTCAAGTTTGTAGAACCTTCCTGAGGGGCACGAGGCGAGCGCAGGGAGACCATAAGCCAAGGGTAGGAGGTAGGATATGCTACGCGGCGAGATTGTCCAGTCGACGCCGGGTTCGCTGGCGGTTGCAAGCCTGCTCATGGTGGTGATCCCTTACCCGGTATGCTTCGGTCAGAGGGGGGACCTACCTATGCTTAGTGGAGACGCGATTGTGCTCCAGAACCGCTTCTGCCGCTATGAGATAGGCGTGGACGGCACGGTTAGGGCCTTCATCGACCGGTCGGCAGGCAAGGACTATGCCGAGCAAGGGCAGTCTTTCTTGGCGATCAATGTCAACGAGAAGACGTTAGCATCGACGAAGGTAAAGCTGGACGGAGGCCTTGCGACCGTGTCCTTTGGCGATTCGCCCGTGCAGGTCCAGGTGCGGCTGGGCGCGCACCCGACTCACCTGAGCCTCACGGTCGAGAAGGTCGTGGGAGACGATGTGGAGTGGGTTCAGCTTTGCGGCTTGCGGCTGCAGATAAGCGAGAACGTAGGCCCACTAGTCAATGCCGCGTGGAACGACACCTTTGGTGTCTGCGTGCTGGCCTGCAATGACCGCACGCACTCCTATGGTGCAGACGGTTCGCAGACGAATCTGTGCGCTCGCTGCTACCAGAAGTACGGTCTGGAAGGGGCACGGATAGCGATCCTAGGTACGCCCACCGGGCCGCCCGATCCCGCTGCCCATCTGCTCGACGCTATCGGTGAGGTGGAGATGGCCGAGGGCCTGCCGCATCCCATCCTCAACGGCGTGTGGATCAAGAAGGCGTCCGAGCGCTTCGCTTCCTATCTCATGGTTCACGACTGTGGCGAGGAGAACATCGACCAGGTGCTTGAGTTCGCGCGCGGCGGGTTCGGGTGCATCGAGGTCTACCCCTGGCGCTCGACTGCAACCTATGGCCTCAATCCATCGCTCTTCCCCAACGGCATGGCGGGCCTCAAAGCCTTGGCCGACAAGGTCCACGCGGCGGGTCTGCAACTCGGCATCCACACGATGCAGGCCATGGTGGGCTGGGGGAGGAAGGACGATCCCTACATCTCGCCCAAGGCTGACCCGCGCCTGCTGCAGGACCGTCACGCAACCCTGGCCGCGCCGCTGGACGAGAAGGCCACTGAGGTCAGTGTGCGCGAGAGCGTGGCGGACTGGCCAGAGCAGGGCGACCTGTATCTCAAGGGTGAAATCATCCGCTACGGGCGACACACGGACAACACCTTCGCCGACTGCCAGCGGGGCCTGCATAAGACTACCGTGACGGCGCACTCTGCCGGGGCTACTGTCGGACACTTGGTCAATTGCTTCCCTCTTTGGGGGCACACCGTCTACTGCCCGGATCTCGCGACAGACATGGTGGATGAGATCTGCGCGCGGATCGCCGAGGTCTTCAACGAGGTGGGCGCGGACATGTCCTACTTCGACGGCGGGGAGGAGCTTCTGAAGCAGCCACCCCACTGGCGCAATCAAGGGCGCGTCGCCCTTGGTGTCATGCAGCGCCTGAAGAAGCCCGTGGTCCTCGAGGGCAACGCCCTCTACACCCACCTGGCCTGGCACGTCATCACGCGCGGCAGCCCTCACTTTGATCCTATCTACTTCGGCCGCCGTGACTATACGCTGCGTTTCAAGGGCCAGAAGCCGGCCCAATGGGCCAAAAATCTGCTGACCGGCGATGTGGGCTGGTTCGCCCCGCACACCCACTCGCCCACCACCGACGCCGTCACGCCCGACGAGCTGATGCTGCTGTGCCTCAAGGCCTTGGGAAGCAAAGCGCCCATTTCCTTCATAGTCGACGCGCGCAACATGTGGGCCAACAAGCGCATGCCGGAGATGCTTGATATTATCCGGGCCTGCGATGAACTGAAGCGGCAAGACTACTTCACCGAAGCGGCCTGCGCGGAGCTGGCCCGGCCAATGGTTGAGCACCTGTTGGAGCAGACGCCCGGCGGCGAGTGGCGGCTACGGCCGCTGCAGTTTGCCCAACCACACGTCGTCAATTCCGACCAGCCCGACACTGTCACCTGGCGATACGAGAATGCCCACACGGAGCAGAGGCCCTGGGTGCGACTGCGGGGAAGAACCCAGCTCGCGCCCTACGGCGACCCGGACAACATCGTCCTTGCCAACTTCACCGGCGACGTGCCCTTCGCACCCGACGGCACCAGCTCACCGGACCTGACCCAGAGCGTGGAGCGCACTGACGAGAGGGCGCCAGATGGGGCGAGTGCCTTCTGCTATCGCGCTGAGAACAGTGGCAGCGCGACCTCCGCCTGGACGCGGCTATCGCTTAAGCTCCCCAAGCCGCTCGACCTCACGGCTCACCGGCGGCTAGGGCTGTGGCTGCATTCTGATGGCCAGGGAGGCCTCCTCAACCTTCAGCTAGCTGGCAAGGACGCTCGGCGCGACCATTACGTGATGCTCGACTTCACTGGCTGGCGCTACCTAATCCTCGACCCGCCCGAAGACAGCCGTCTGTGGGACTACAAGTGGCCCTACTCGTGGACCGACCTGCTGTACACCTGCTGGCCTGTCTACAGTGCTACAACGGACCTAGTGCTGTACTACAACGCACTGCCGCCCGAGGCGAAGGTAGCAACCCTTGTCGGCCGCATCGAGGCCCTGGCCGAGCGCCCACTGCCCCTAAAATCACCGGCTCTCGAAGTGGCAAGCCGCAGGCTCACCTTCCCCGTGGCACTCAAACCCGACGAGTATCTCGAGCTCGACTGGAACGGGCGCTGCCGGCACTTTAGCCCCAACGGTGACCTCCTCGGTGAGGTCAAGCCCGAGGGACGACTGTACCTCGCTCCCAGCCACAACACCATCCGCTTCACCTGTGCTCAAGTGGCCGAAGGCTCGCACCGCGGTGAGGTCACCCTCGCCACGCGCGGGGATCCCCTGCCCAACGCCCGTAGACCTGGCGCTCACAGCACAGGCGTCCGATATCCGTCGCTCATGGCCAGCGGTAACTGATCGGCCTGCCAAGCGGAGAGACTCCGTTGCCCCGCACTCCCTGCAGGGGGAAGCTGCGCCGATAGAAAGCCACCTGCTGGCCTGCAACTGTCGTCTCTAGCCGCACGCCCTCTGGGCCCTCGCTACCACGCTTGGCGGTATATGGCCTCCACGAGGTCCATTGTCTTGACCGCATCGGTGAAGCAGGTCTCGGGCTCCTGGTTGGCCTTGATACAGTCGATGAAGTGACGGTTCTCGCCGAAGAAGCCATAGGACTTGTGCCGAGCCTCGCTCCCCGCCGCGTCAGTGGCACTGATCACCTCGACGTTCAGTTCATTGTCCTTGTGGAAAAAGGCCTGGGTGTCAGCGTCGCAGAAGGCCGAGATACCGAAGCCATGCATTTCGAAGGTGTGTACCCGCCCGCCGGTCATCCAGTTGCTAAGCAGCACACCCACACAACCGTTCTCGAATTCAATCAGCACGTTGAAGCTGGTCTCGAAGTGACGGCCCAGCGCTCGCACGCTTGACGCGACCTTGACCGGTTCCACTCCCGCCATGAACCTCAGTGCGTCCACGGCGTGAATCGCGTCGCTGGTGAGGATGTCCACCGCCCCGTCATAGTAGGGCCCGCCTGTGCGGTGGTCCTTGTAGAAGGTCGCCACGCACTGATGAATGTACCCACCCTCCTTCCTCACCTTGTCCCGGCAGTACCGCAGCACTGGGATGAAGCGGCGGTTGAAGGCGACCATGGTCAGGCAGCCCATCTCCTCGGCCCAGTGGGCCATCTGACGGGTCTGCTCACGCGACACTCCTGGCGGCTTTTCTATAAACACGTGCAACTTGCGCTTGAGGAGCCACACGACTATGTCGAAGAGCTGGTGCGGCGGCATAAGAACGTAGACCGCCTGCGGCCCCGTCTCCTCGACCATCTTGCGGTAGTCGGTGTACCGTCGCTCGATGCCAAACTTGTCCGCCGTAGCCTGCAGCTTGTCTTCCACCAAGTCGCAAAGTCCTACCAGCTCCACGTCGTCGAACTCAGCCAGCGAGGGGTAGTGCACACTGTTAGCCATCCCGCCGGCGCCAATCAAGGCTACTCTGACTTTGTCGCTCATGATGCTCCTCCCTGCCTCTGGGGGCCTGGAAGGCCCGGTGTCCGGCCGCGTCAGGGCGATCCCTTCGGCCCGCGGGTGCCCTGACCTTCCCATGCGTCCGATTCCCAGCTATTTCTTGTCCGGCTTTTTCTCGAGGCCTAGGCGCTCCTTTAGCATTCGCGTGAACTCCGCGTTTTGCTCCGAACTTAGCTTGTGAGCCGCCTGCTCGGCATCGAGCTCATCCAGCGTGAGGCCGTATCGCTTGCAGACCTTCTCCACCTCGGGGAGGAACTGATCCTGCGACAGCGTCTTGTCCGCCAGGCGGCTGGTTACCGCAGCTAGGTCGACCATAAGCTCGATGAACTGCTGGTCACTGAGCTTGGCTTCGCCGGAGTCGGTCTGTTTTAGAGGTCTGGCGGAGTTGCCCTTATCGGCGACGTCACTTCCCGCTGTGGAGGGAACGGACTTCTCCTCCTGGGCCACAGTCCGGGAAGCCAGGTCTTCGGCCGCGGGCCCCGGTGTCGTCTCGCTGGCTCCGGTGGGCGCGCTATTCCTCCTGCTATACCCGAAAAAGACCGCGACAACTGCCACTACAGCCACCAGCGCAAGAAGCGGCCCAGCTCTAAGCCCGATGGCTCTCACGCTGTGATTCACCTCCCCCTTGGGCGTAACCGCGCAGCCGACAGATAGCCTGAGGCCTCGTGGCCCAGCGCTTCAACTGCCTTCTTGACCATTTCGCGCTCGGTGTCAAAGGTCAAGTGGGCAGCCGCCTCGTCGGGCGAGACCCACTCGATCACGTCAAAGGTGTCCTCCCGCGGTGGGCTTGGCGGCCCGCTCTGCCGCATCAGATAGTACGTCGTGCGCTTGCACCGCTGCTTCCCGGAGGCCTTCTCGGGGAAGTAGTGCTCAGTTTGACCAAGCTCCTTCATGACCTCACAGGTAAGCCCGGTCTCCTCCGCTACCTCACGCACCGCGGCCCTCTCCGGCGTCTCGCCCTCCTCGATACGTCCCTTGGGAAGCCGCCACTCTGGCGGCTGTCGCTTATGAATAATCAGCACCTGCAGGCCCTGGTCGCCATTACGGACCACTACACCGCCTGCAGCCAGAACAGGCTCTTCTTGCATCCTGTCACTCAGCTTCCTCAAGCAGACGAGCGATGATGTCGTCCGCGGTGATGCCCTCGGCCTCGGCCGCAAAATTGGGAATCACGCGATGGCGCAGGCTTGGCAGCGCCAGAGCTCGCACGTCCTCACGCGAGACGGCCAGACGCCCGTGAAGCAGTGCCCGGGCCTTGCCGGCCAGAATCAAGGTCTGGGTCGCGCGCGGGCCGGCACCCCACTCCACCCACTCGCGGACGAAGGCCGGGGCACTGGGGTCCTTGGGCCGGCTCCTTCGCACCAGTTGCGCCGCATACCGGAGCACAGTCTCTCCCACAGCCACTTCGCGCACGGTGCGCTGCAGCTGCAGGATTTCGGCGCCCGACATGACTGGGGTAGGTTCAGGAAGTGTCTCGCCAGTCGTCAGCGTGACGATTTCCATTTCTTCCCGCTCGCTCGGGTAATCCATCACCACAGCGAACATGAATCGGTCGAGCTGGGCCTCCGGCAGCGGATAGGTGCCCTCCTGTTCTATGGGATTCTGCGTGGCGAGCACGAAGAAGGGCAGCTCCAAGGGATAGGTGTGTCCACCCGCCGTGACCTGTCGTTCTTGCATCGCCTGCAGCAAGGCGCTCTGGGTCTTGGGCGGCGCGCGGTTTACCTCGTCGGAGAGCAGCACATTGGCGAAGATGGGGCCCGGGGCAAAGCGAAACTCACGGGCGCCCGTGGCGGGATCCTGGAAGAGGATGTCCGTGCCGGTGATGTCCGACGGCATAAGGTCAGGCGTGAACTGGACACGCGAGAACCTGAGGCGAAGACACTGGGCGAAGGTGCGCACCAGCAACGTCTTGCCCAACCCAGGCACACCGATAAAGAGGCAGTGGCCGTCGGCGAAGAGGGCCACAAGAAGCTGCTCGATAGCTTCGTCCTGCCCCACAATCACCCTACGTAGCTCGCCCAGGATCCTCTCGCGCGCTTCGGCCAACTGCTCGGCAGTTTGCTGGGCACTGTGCCCGAGGGATTCGTACACGCCCGCACTGCCCGAGTCGACTGACTCCGGCTCATCGGTAGGCATATCTTGGCATGATAGAAGGCTGCCTCCGCGCTGGCAACTGCTAAGGGGGACCAGCGCCCGGAAGCGCCTCCCCTGGGCAGGGACTTGCGCCTTGTCGTGGCGCAGATGTGGAAGCATCGTGGTGAAGCCCACAAGCGGGCGCCAGAATGGGTATCCTTAGCACGGCAGACCTTTGGGGAATCTTCCTTCTCCGATTGACCGGCGCTGGGATTCACGGTACAATTGCTAAGCTGGTGTACCTAGACAAGACAGTACGGTTCTTACGGAACTGGAGGGATCATGCCCGATGGCAGTGGACAGCCTGTGGGTGCCAGTGTGGCGCCTGGAGGATTTGGCCGATGAGGAACTCGCGGTCTTGGCACGTCAAGGGTCCGCAACAGCCGCCGAGTACCTCATGCATCGCTATCGGGCTCTTGTCGAAGGCAAGGCGCGAGTTTTCTACTTTGCAGGAGCGGACCGCGACGACGTGATCCAGGAGGGCATGATAGGCCTGGTGAAGGCCATTCGCGACTTTTCCGCAGACAGATGCGCTACCTTCCGGTCCTTCGCTGAACTCTGCATTACACGGCAGATAATCACGGCCCTAAAGAGCGCCCGTCGCTATAAGCACTCGGTCCTCAACAACTCTGTATCGATCGATATGGCCCTACACGAGGACGAGGAAGGTGGTGGCCTTGAAGAGGAGCTCGTCAGCGCTGGCGCTGCTCCCACGCCAGAAGGTTTCGCAGTGGTTCGCGGAGTTCTGGCTACAGTCTGCGATTGTGTTCGAGCAGATTTATCGCCTCTAGAAAGGGCGGCTTTTGTAGGCTATGCTTCCGGCCTATCCTACCGGCACATTGCGCAACAGCTGGGGTGTCGGACGAAGCAGGTGGACAACGCTCTCCAGCGTGCCAAAAAGAAGATTGCGCGAAGGCTGGTATTCGTATTAAAATTTGTGCCCGTTGGTGCTTGCGACAGGCCGACGTAGCTCAAAGGTAGAGCAGGGCACTTGTAATGCCCAGGTTGTCCGTTCGAGTCGGACCGTCGGCTCCAACAAAAGCAAGCAGCTATTTACCCTTCCTGTGGGTGGAGGGGTGCCCGAGTGGTCAATGGGAGCGGACTGTAAATCCGTCGGCGTATGCCTACGCAGGTTCAAATCCTGCCCCCTCCACCACTAAAGTTCTAAGCAGTCTGCTGTGGGGCTGCCAAAAAGGGAGCCCACGTAGCTCAGCCGGCAGAGCGCGTCCTTGGTAAGGACGAGGTCACCGGTTCGATTCCGGTCGTGGGCTCCATGTTGCTAGGTCGCCCCCGGAGTTGATCGCTTACTGCAAGCGCCGGTAGTTTGGGGATGCGTTGCCTTGGGCTTGCCAGCCCCTTCCCCTGCATAACCATGAGTCGACGGAGGTCGTGACCCGATGGGCAAGGCACATTTTGAGCGAACGAAGCCGCATGTAAACGTAGGGACTATAGGGCATGTAGACCATGGGAAGACGACGTTAACGTCGGCGATAGCCAAGAACTTGGCCCTATGTCCGATAGAGGGATACAAAGCGGCCCCCTTGGATTACGACCAGATCGACTCGGCGCCGGAGGAGAAGGATAGGGGAGTAACGATC
>JAKORR010000239.1 GCA_029777735.1 Armatimonadota bacterium
GGTCCAGATCTGGGTTAGCCTTGCGGATCGCCTCAACCATCATCCCGGTGTGCTTGTCCGGGTAGTACTCACGAGCGATGTGCCACAAAGTAGGCAGCTCACGAGACACGCATACGGACACGTCTTTGGGCCCCTCACGCTCGATCGTCACAATCGGCGTATCGAGCCACGCCTTATATCCCTCGACCCATCCCCTGGCGCCCCAGCCGGCCAGGAGGGCGAGGAGCAGGGTGGCGTAAACGATTACGTTATCGGCCCACGTAGCCTTGCGCACAATAACACCTCCTAAGCCTAGGCCAGGGCCGAAGCCCTGGTCCTACTCGTCAGTCTCAACCTTATCGCCGGCGGCAAGCTCCTTGGCGAAAAGCTCCAGTTCAGCCAGACTCGCAACCGCTGGATCGCCATTGAGTACGGCCTTCATCCAGCTCCAGGCTTGCTCCTTGCCGCCGCATTGCTCGGCGGCCTGGGCCAACAGCTGTTCCCGCCGCCAATCGATTACAGCGTTGACGTAGGCGGCGGCTCGCTTGGCATCACTAAGCTGCTTGACGGTGCGCTCCAGCTTGTGCTCATCGTCCCCAAGCATCGCTGCGGCCCACGCCTCGGCAATATCGCTCCGTATTCCCAGCGCCTCTGCGGCCGACAGATAACGGGCACGCAGACTTGACGTGGGTGGGGCTTGTTGGGCCCGTGGTGGTTCGGGGTTTGTGAAGTGTATAGGGGGGGCCTCTTGGGCAGGCGGCGCCTCACCTGACATCAGCCAGTCCGTTATCTGCTTGCCAAGCTCAGCGCCGGGCTTATTGATAACCTCGGCGGCCAGGAACGGGAATCGGGTTTTGGATACGATAAGGTTGTTGTCCAAGTCCATATCGGCCACGAGGTCAAACTCGTACTCCAAACCGTCCCGCTGTATCGGAGCCAGCCCGATCTTACGGGGCTGCGTGACGGTCTTGCCGCCGCGCTCAACCTGCTCGATCACGTACTCGGTTTTGGCGCGCATAGTCACTATCAGGTGACAGTTGCAACGAATCATTGTGTCAAC
>JAKORR010000240.1 GCA_029777735.1 Armatimonadota bacterium
AAGTGGCCAACCAGATTCTTGCCAAGCGCGACAAGGGCTAAGGCCTGTGCTGTCGAAACCTGCTGGAGTGTTCAACGGAGCGATTCATCCGTGAAATCACGCAGAGCAAGGAGCCAGTAATAATGATCGGTGATCCCGCGTTGACTCAGTTTGTGCACCAGAAGGCCCGCGAGTTGGGGGCCGACTTGGTGGGCGTTGCCAACGTCGAGCGCTACGAGCATGCGCCTCTGCTGCTCTCGCCACAGGGACACTTCCCCGAGGCCCGCAACATCATTGTCGTCGCCATGCACCACACAGACGGTGCGGTGGAAATGGGTGGTCGTCCCACGCCGCATGACATGGGCCCCTACGACGTCCAGGGTGTGATGAACACACGCAACGAACACATCGCGTGGGTCCTGGCTCGCCTGTTGCAGGACGCAGGCTGGCGCTGCATCCCCATGCCTGCGACCAATATCTGGCGCTTCCGTCCCTACGGCGGCATGACTCGTCCCTTCATCCCCGACATCAGCGACATCCACGCTGCGGCTGCTGCCGGCCTGGGTGAGATCGGCTGGTCGGGCCTTCTGCTCACGCCCGAGTTTGGCCCACGCCAGCGTCTCTGTACGCTCATCACCGACGCGCCGCTGCAGCCCACTCCTCTGTATCGAGGCGAGCCGCTCTGTGACCGCTGCATGATGTGCGCCCGCCACTGCCCTACACAAGCCTTCGACAAGGAAGTTGAGGGCGAGTGTGAGGTCATCATCGAGGATAAGGTCATGCATTACGCCAACAAGAGCATGTGGCGTTGCTCCTGGGCTGAACACTACGGCCTGGATCTTCACCTGGAGATACCCGAGCACGTCACGGAGGAAGTACTGCTGGAGAACTTGGCTAAGCATGGCCGGCGCGGGGGCGAGATGGGTTCGTGTCTGCGCTTCTGCCTGCCCAAGCACCTGCGCCATCGTGACCCCGAATACACCGACACCGTGCGACGCCGGCTGAATACTGCGGCAGCCGATCAGCCCGTCGACCGGCCCGCGACCTGGCGCGCCCAGGGCCTTGTATTTGACTGGGGTGCCGCCGTTGTGGGTATTGCTGACGAGGCCGCCTGCGCCGGGGTTGGTCTGGCACTGACTCCTCTCCTCACTGACGGCCGCTGCCTGATCAGCTTTGCCTTCCCCTGGCCGGAGGGGGCGTCGGCGCCAGATAACGAGGGACAGCCGGCCTTCGAGATCGCCATGGGGCTCAGTGACCTGCGCTACTTCGCCGAGCACGATCTAGCCCGCGAGTTGGAGCGGCTGGGCTACGCGGCGATTCCCTTCACCCGTGTGCGCGCGGGCGACGCGGTCCGCGCGACTGGCCTGGGCTCAGTGGATGCTGAGGGGCAGATCAACGTCGAGGGTCTGGGCTACCGCGCGATGATTGGCACGGTTATCACCAGTGCACCCTTGCAGCCCGGCACGGCCGTTAACCCGGCCACAGGGCCCAAGCGGCTCTGGCCCGCGCTCCAGGGCCTGGCCGGGCGGCGTCTCTCCAGGATCGAGACTGTGGGCGAGGGCTGCACAAGCGATCCGCTAGTCGAACAGTTCTTCAACGCCCTGCCAGGCACCGTGGATCTGGTGGGCTTCGCGCCAGCTGGTCGCCTTGACGAGATTGCGTCGCAGGTCGAGAAGCTACTGGACCTTGAAGCCCTAGGTTTTGTTGCAATTGACCGCGGCGGCGTTCACGGACCTGTGGAGCCCGAGGTGCTACCAAAGCGCAATCCTCTGATCCGCCGCCCAGCCGACGTCCTTGAAGGCGCTCGCAGCGTCATCGTCTTGGGCGTCGAGGTGCCGAAAACCACGCTGCGCCGCGCCACGGAGCCGCCTGCCGACGGTGTCGGACCCTACGCCTACGCCGTCTGCCAGGCGCGACGTGAGCTGCGCTATGCGGCCTACTGGATTGCACAGGCCCTTGCCGAGGGCGGTCATCGTGCTGCAGTCGTGGACGATCTTTTGGGCACGGGTAGCGTCCAGGCCAACCCACGCGGGCGCCAGCCCGACTTCCGCGCCTCGCGTTTCGAGGCTGTGGCTGCGGGCCTGGGCCAGATGTTGCACACCGGCGCCATCTGGACCCCCGAGCACGATACACGCCTCCTGTTCATCAGTATCGTGACCGACGCAGACCTGGAGGGCACACCACTGCTGGAGGCGGAGGTGCCCTGCGAAAGCTGTGCGCATCCCTGTATTGCGGCCTGCCCCACCGCCGCGCTGGCCGCCGAGACGCTGAAGGTCCACCTCAATGGCCGTGAGATTAGCTTCGGTGCCCTGGATTGGCTGCGATGCGAGTGGGCCAAGCGTTACGGGCTTGTGGCGGACGAGGGGCCGCGCTGGATAGGCAGCGCCACCGACATCAAGCCGCCAGAAGGCCGGATCACACCGGAGCAGCTTCTGGCGGCCTACGCACAGCTCGACCCGAGCCAGAAGCATCTGATGTGCATTGTTGAGCCTTGCGTGCGGGCCTGTCACTTCCAGCTTGCGGAGGGGTAAGACGGCGTGGGGAGGGCCGGGGTGGGCGGAACTGGTCGACGTTGGCACGGACAGACACGTGGCCCGTGCCGCCGGGTCTCTGTCCCGGCGTCGTGACGCGTGCCCTACCCCGGCCTGGCGGGGGAGCTGTCGTTGTCTGTCATGCTCGCGTTGACGAATCGCTGGGTAGATGGCTTGGACCCGGGCAGGGGAGTGGTAGGGGACTTCTCTGCACCGCCGTAGGCCGACAAGCCGCTGGTCATCACCGAGATCTGCAAGAGCAGCGAGAACGTACGTGTGCCGGTCGGAGACTTCCGGGCCCGCAGGATTTGGCTCGCCGTCCAAGAGGAGAATCCTCTTACCGCTACGGGTACGGCTAGTTGGCCGCACCTTGGGCCGTCCCTATCGTCGGCCTAGTCATGGATTCGCAACCCCGAGGACTCTGAGGACTCTTCAGGCAGTGGGGGATTGTTATGTTTTTTTCTGAAGCCCACTAAGGGCACCTCGACGGTCCGAATCACTCCGCTGTAAGCCGTCCTGCCGTTATGTTGTACCTTGTTCCTCAGTATCCTACAATGTTACCCACCGGTTGAATCGCGCGTCTTAGGTGCACAGTTTGGAGTTGCTCCAAAGGAGGCAAACAAGATGGCTCTTTCAGAACAGATGGCAAGAAAGCTCAACGACCAGGTTACGGCTGAATTCTATTCCGCCTACTATTACCTAGGCATGGCAGTGGCCTTCAATGCCATGGGTCTCAAGGTGTTCTCTGAGAGGTTCTTCGAGCAGTACGACGAGGAAATTGCCCATGGCATGAAGCTTCTGCGATACCTTCTGGATCATAAGGCTCCAGCTGAGCTGCAGGAGATCAGGCGGCCGCCCCAGGACTGGCAGTCCGCTGAGCAGATCATCCAGGCCGCCCGCGAGCACGAGACCTATGTTACTGGCCTCATCAATGCTCTTGTGGCCCAGGCTGAACAGGATCGCGACGACGAAACCCATAGCTTCTTGCAATGGTACGTGGACGAGCAGGTCGAAGAGGAAGAGAGCATGGAGGAACTGCTGGACCTGGTGAAATCGGCTGGCCCAGCAGGTCTTGCGGCAGCCGAACAGCAACTGGCGGCCATGATGTCAAAGGACGAATAGCGGCCCTATCCCAAAGCCACCAGAACCTGGATCGCTCAGTGGGCCCGGTCTTTTCGCAGATTTGCGCTAAGACCCCATAAGGGAGTTTAGGCGTCTGAGCAGGTCCAAACCTTGCGTCTGGCGAAGTGCCCAGTTGCGGCGTCAGCCGCAACCGCGAAGGATCTCGCTTGCAGAACTGGTCGCGATGAGCCGGCTTGGACACCGCGATCGGGAGGAGAGATGTGCCATGCAAGAGGCAGGGCTATTCACCTCGCGAGAGATGGTAGAGATGGCGATCCAGACAGAGCAGAATGGGTATGCCTTCTACTCGGCGGCGGCGCGTCAGGCCCAAAGCCCCGAAGCAGCCAAGCTGCTCAACTGGCTTGCAGGTCAGGAGCAGGAGCATGAAGCGGTCTTTCGCCAGATGCTAACCGCGGCGGATCGCCACCTGCCCTCGGAGGAGTACTCTGGGCAGTATAGCGCCTTTGTCCAGGCTCTGCTAGAGTCCAGACTGCTGCCCGACAAGGAAACCGGCGCCCAACGCCTCGCTACTATGACCACAGACGACGAGCTTATCGATTTCGCCATTGGCTTCGAGAAGGATACCATTCTCTTCATGCACGAGATGCACGATATGGCCGCCCCGTCCGCCAGTGAGACTCTGAAGCGCCTTCTGGCCGAGGAAAAGACACATCTCGCGAGGCTAAAAACCCTGCGGCACTCACTACAAGAGAACGGGTGAGTTGGGCGCCCGGTGGCGCTGCCCCACGGCGACAGAAAGGAGCAGGGGTTTTACCACCCCAAGGCAGCCTAACCGCTGGGACGTTCAGTGGCCGGCAGGACACGGAAAGCCGATCGGGGGCTTGGTACTGCTACGGCCGCAACGGGAGTGCAGAGGCACGCTGCGAGTGGACGTATACGTGCCTTACTGCATGGGTGACAGCAAAAGTTCGAGGCTCGGGCAATCCTGGTATCTCGTGTCAAGCACCCGTGGAGATCTAGGACAGGTTCATGGCCAAAACCACGGCACATGTGGGGCCTGGCAGCTGAGGGCTCACTATACTCTGTCTGACGAATTCCTGCCCTTAATCCGGCACCGAGCTGCCCGTCTGGGCGTTCAGCGGAGGCAACAACCATGCGACGCAAGTATTCGGTCGGTAGATCGTTGGAACTCTACGAAAGAGCGCTTCACTGTATCCCGGGCGGCACTCATCTCTTCGGTCGTCGGGCTGAGCTGGCCGCTTACGGCGTGTCGCCAATCTACTCGGATAGACAGCAGGGTGGCCATTTCTGGGATGTGGACGGCAGCGAGTACATTGACCTGCTGATGGGCTCAGGGGCGGTGATTCTGGGGCACGCCTACCCTACCGTGGTGGAGGCAGTCCAGGAGCAAGCCGCGCGAGGCACGGGCCTAACCCTCAACCATCCGATGGAGGTGGACCTAGCGGAACTGCTGGTGGAGGTCGTTCCCTGTGCCGAGATGGTACGCTTCTGCAAGGGTGGCGGCGAGGCAAACACCATCGCTGTTCGCATCGCGCGCGGCGCTACCGGCCGTGACAAGATCATCTTCTGCGGGTATCACGGCTGGCACGACTGGTACCTTGCGGCCAACCTGGCTGACGAGGTGGCCCTCAACGAGCATCTGATGCCTGGGATCAGCCCTACCGGCGTTCCTAGGGTCCTTCAAGGCACAGCCCTTTCCTTCGAGTACAACAACTTGGGCTCTCTGCAGGCGGTGCTTGAGGCTAACCAGGGCGAGGTTGCAGCGGTCATAATGGAGGCGGCTCGTTCCTCCCTGCCCGAACCGGGTTTTCTCCAGGGCGTGAGAGAGCTGACCGAGCGCCATGGTGTGGTCCTGATCTTCGACGAGGTGGTGACGGGCTTTCGTCTCGCCCTTGGCGGCGCGCAGGAGTACTTCGGCGTCCTTCCTGACATGGCCACCTACGCTAAGACCCTTTCTAACGGTTTTGCACTTGGGGCCGTCGTGGGTAAGCGCGAGGTTATGGAACCGGCGCGAGACATGTTCATCAGCAGTGTTTACTGGGCCGAGGCAACAGGACTGGCCGCCGGCTTGGCTTCCGTGCGGGCTATGCGCGATGTCAACCCTTCGGCGACCGTCTGGGCTCTGGGCAAACACTTCATGAATTCGATGAACCAGCTCGCCGAGCGCCTGGAACTGCCCTTCACGTGCGCGGGCCTTCCGCCTTTCCCCTTCATCCGGTTCACCCACGAGAACGCCAAGCTCAACCAAGAGCTTACCACACTGTACATCCAGGAAATGGCTCGACGGGGAGTATTCGCCTATACGGTGAACTATTTCTGCTTCGAGCACTCCCAGCGCGACCTGTACGACGTTCTAGAGGCGGTCGGCGAGACCTTTGACGTAATCGCTAAGGCTCTGCAGTGCGGGGACGTAAAGAGCTTCCTCGAGTGTCCGGTCCGCCAGGCAGACTTCCGACGACTCGTCTGAGCCTGCGCCTACTGCGTGAATTCCCATCACTGTCCGCGAGGTAAGGCAGTAGTCCCTTACTCCCTCTTTCGATTTTTTTCTCTATATCAGGTTTTTCGCCATATCTTTCTCCATATATCCTTCCTTTTCTCTCCAGCGATTCGCTTCGCCTAAGTATTGGAGAACCGGTGCTCACTTCTGAAAGCTGGGGCTTTTCACTCAGTTGACAGGGCTGGGGTTGTGGAATATGATATCCACACATATCTATTCTCCTATCAACTTAGGAATATAGGAACAGGCTCGATGGATCAGATCAATCGAATCTACGCGGCGCTCGGCAACGAGGTACGCCTTGAGATTGTGCAGCTCTTGGCCCTTCGCCACGAAAGCTGTGCGTGTGAACTGGTCGAGCTGTTGGGCCTGAGCACGACTGCGGTGTCGTACCACATCGCGCGCCTGCGTGACGCGGGGTTGGTCGAGGAGGAGAAGCGGGGTCGGTGGCGGGTACTCAGGCTGAACCGTCGGGTATTAGAGCAGTTTGCGCCTCCTCTCGCGGAGAAGCTGGCTTCGCTACCGGGCGAGGACTTTCCGCCCCTCGAGGAGCGAATCGGCTGCCCGTCCGTAGGGGCACCGGCGTCCGACAACTGACGCAGGCTGTTGGCGACGGCGCGGCTGCCTCCCTGAAGCGCACTCTAACACGCGATCTGCGACTGTCAGACAGCCCGGATACAGGTTCCGGGCCTTCCATGCGCGGTGGCGCGTTGAGCGAACCGTGAGGCAACACTGAATGACTGATCGGACTAAGTTTGTCCTGATACTGGCGGTGTTTCTGACTGCGTACTTCCTCCCACTGCAGCACCCGCGGGTCCAGTCAGCCCTTGTTGACTCGCTG
>JAKORR010000241.1 GCA_029777735.1 Armatimonadota bacterium
CGGGATCAAGCTGGCCATCAATCCTGGTGACACTCAGCTGTCCCTGGGCATGGAAGGGCTGGCCCCGGTCCTCGCTCATACCGAGATAATTTTCGTCAATAAGGAAGAAGCCTACCAGCTCACAGGAGTGCAGCCGGAGCGCACCCGAGACGACGAGCAGCAAATGATGCGAATGTTACATGAGGCCGGCTGCCGCTATGTTGTCATCACCGAGGGCGCTGAGGGGTCAAGTGGCTACGACGGCGAGTCGTACTACCTGGTCCCTGCCTACGACGCCGAGGTGGCCTCAACTGTGGGCGCCGGGGACAGCTTCGCGGCCGGCTGCCTCGCAGGCCTGCATCGCGGCCTAACGCTGCCCGAGGCCATGAAGATCGGCGCCATCAACGCTTCCCACGTCATCCGGCGGATCGGTGCCAAGAACGGTTTGCTTACCTGGGACGAAGCGATCAGGGCTCTGGCAGAGGCAGAGGCTAGAGGCTAACATCTGAAAGAGGCTGTTACAGGTGCCTTGGGGGCTTGCGTTTGGCGCAGCCTACGCTATCCGGGGTGGTCTGATGGAGGACGTGAAGAAGCCGTGGAAGTCCGCTGCCTTTAGCCAGTACCCGCGCGGCAAGGCCATGGGCTATTCGATGCGTACGGATCGCTATCGCTACACCGAATGGCGACAGTCCGATGGGAAGATTGTGGCCCAGGAGGTGTATGACCATCAGGAGGACCCTGACGAGAATGTGAATCTGGCGGTCGATCAGGCAAACGCGGGGCTGGTAGCCCGGCTCGCAGCCCAGTGCCAGGAGGGATGGAGGGCGGCGAGACCGGTCTTTGGCCAGAGGCGCCCTGAGGGTATTGGAGGACAGCGCCCCGCCAGTTGCACTTGGACTTGTAGGTGGCGATGTTACTGGTCGACGCGCTCCACAGGGAGAGAGAACAATGACGAGAGCACTGGCAGTATTGCTGGCCGCACTGATGGTTGTCTCGCTTGTGCTCACGGCTGGATGCAAGGGCCCTAGGCTGCTGAGTCGTGAGGACGAGATCAAATTGGGCCGTGAGGCCGGCGACGACTTTGAACGCGAGCAGGGCCTCGACACCGACCCACGTACTGTTGAGCTGGTTCGGGATATTGGTAAGAAGATTGCACAGGCCGCGGTTCCCCCCGAATATCCCTACGACTTTCGGGTGCTGCGTGGTAAGGACGTGAATGCCGTGGCCTTTCCGGGTGGCCGTATCTATGCTTGGCGAGGACTCGTCGAGTTGTTCGATTATGATCCGCATATGATTGCCTGGGTACTGGGCCACGAGGCGAGTCATGTCTCGCAGCGCCATGCAACTAGGCGCTTGGAAAAGAGCCTAGGTTTCGAGGCTCTTGTTGCACTTGCCTTCCGCAAGTCTGGGGCCCAGCAGGTCGCAGCTCTGGTGGCAAACCTGGTGATGCAGGATTATGGGCGCGACCAGGAGTACGAAGCCGACCGCTGGGGCTGTAAATATGCGTACGACGCCGGCTACGATCCTTCGGCCGCTGTGGCGGTCTTACGCAAGTTCCAGGAGCTGCAGAAGCGAGAACCCTCGAAGGTCGAGCTGTTGTTCGCTACGCATCCGGGAAACAACGACCGCATCAACGCTGTCGAACGCTACTTGAAAGAGCAGGGATGGTCAGGGCAGTACTGGAAACCCTGATTCCTCTTCCTCTGCGGTGAATATTGCGAATGGATAGCAAACTTTCAGTAGTACAACTGCTTCGCCCGAGCTGTGAGCAGTTACAAGAACATGTTCTGTCCCTTGCCACTTATCTACCTCGACGGCAGTTCGACGTAACTGTGGTAGGCGAATTGGACCGAGCGCTCCAGGACGCCTTGACCCGCAGCTCCGTACGTTGGGTCAACGTGGATATTGCCAGCCGAGGCGCACATTTACAACGAAGGGACCTAACGCGCCTGCGTCGCCTTGTGGAATCGCTTAGGGCGAGGATTGTACACATCCATGGGCACGACGTGGTGGCGGTAGGCACAGGCTTGGCCGCCGGGGGCAGTGAACCGCTGGCGCTCGTCTACACCGCGCATGAGCTGAGCGGCTATCAGTCCGGGGCGCTGGCGCTTCCCTGGGGGGAGCGCCAGCGCTATCGCCGCCTACTGTCGGCAATGGATGCCATCATCACCTTCTCCCAGCGCGACCGCCAGGCGCTGGCGACCATCAACCCAGGGGCGGCGGCGCACGCTGAGGTCATACCTCCGGGCGTTGACACCAGGCGCCTCAGACCTCTTTCCAGCCCTGGCACCAAACGC
>JAKORR010000242.1 GCA_029777735.1 Armatimonadota bacterium
CGGCGGACCTTCAGCGGGTGGAAGTACACCAGGGCGGACTCGACACCGTAGTTCTGGTAGCCGTGGTAGCCCATGCGCTTGAGCTTCTTCTCGACGGTGTCGAGGTCGGCGGGGCGGTACTCCAGGCCGTGCTTGGTCTGGACGTACTTCGCGTTCAGGAGGCCGTGGGGATCGGCACCCATGTCATAGAGCTTCGTGCCCTTCGGCAGCTCGCCATGGTAGAGGAACTGGCTGCCGCCCTGGATCTGTGCCTCCGGCTTGCCGGGGCGGGTGTAGAAGTAGACGCGAGGCGTCCGCTTGGTGCGGTTCCGCTCAGCGCCAGCCAGGCCAGTGCCCTGGAACTTCGGGTCCAGGACTCGGAGATCGCCCTGGTTCGAGTAGTGCTGGACGGGAATGGGCGCCGTAGCTCCCTCTTCCTTCTTGCGGATGTCCTCGAAGGACTTCTCGACCTGCTCTTCGTCGGGCTCATCGATCTTGCCGTCCTGGATGCCCAGGAGCCGGAGGGTCACGTTCTTTGGGCTGTGGAGGTTCTCAGCGATGTCAGCCGGGAGGTCATCGGGCTCGACCCAACGCCACTCATCGCATTCCTCGTCGGGGTCGGCGCTGCCGTCCGGCTGGCCGTCGTCGACCTGGCAGCGGTAGGCGTAGACGATGATGTCGTCCTTCGGTCCGCCGAGACCTCGGCCCAGGTACTGGAAGTCCTGGCCGGTGAGGCCTGACTCTTCCTCCAGCTCTCGCCGGGCTCCTTCCAGGGGCTCCTCGCCGGGCTCCAGGTGGCCACCGGGCAGGGTCCACTTGCCGCTGTCGGTCCGCTTCCCGAACAGAAGAAGGCCATCAGCGTTGAAAGCGGCGACACTCGCCACCCGCTTGACGGCCTTCTCTCGTTGGGACTTACCGAGTCTCATGGTCTACAGCGTACCAGAGAAGATCTTGTACCCGTAGATACCCTTGATCTTCTTCACCAGCGTCTTCTTCCGCTCTTCCAGCTCGTCAAGGCGCACCTTGAAGATCTGCGGACCAGGCGTGCTGACGCTCTGGCTCATGCCGTCGATGCCGATGCTGTGGCTGTTGGCGCGGGCGTAGGTCAACGCCAGCATGGAGAGGACCTCGATGGCAGTCTGGACGCCGATGTAGTCGTTGATGACGCGGGGCACCATTCCGTCGGGGTAGCCGCTGGTGTACTCGATCTGCCACCAGGCGGGGATCCAGGCCTTGTTGCCGAGAATCTGGAGGTAGGCAGCGCCGCCCGAGGACTGCTGGGGAATGTAGGTTCCCTGGACGAAGGCGACGGTCAGCGGGATGAAGTTCACCTGGCCGCGATGGAGGTAGGCGCCCTCCACCCAGTCCTGGGGAATCACGTACACGTCCAGCTCGTTGCTGGGCGTCACGGAGAACTTGTCGATGCTCGTGCAGGGCCGGTGGTTGAGCTGGATGTAGCCGAAGCTGTTGTAGAGGTTGATGTCGAAGGGCAGCTTCTCCCGGCGCTTGACGGGGAAGATGTCGATCTTCAGCTCCAGCTCGGCCTGGCTGATGGCGCCTTCGATGAGGTCGGCGATCATGTCGTC
>JAKORR010000026.1 GCA_029777735.1 Armatimonadota bacterium
ACCCAAGCTTGTTGTCAGGCGACCTCACGTCGCGGCTCACGTCAATACTGCCCCGATCGCCAAAGCCCCCGATGCCATTGAGCACGATAAGCTCGTCCGGCGTATAGGCGACCGGTTGTGTAAGCAATGGTATGCTCAGGAGAAGCAGAGAGCTGAGCATTTCGCTCACCACAAAGGTCAATTGTCAGGCCAGGGCAAGCCTTGGATCAGGTCGCAGATTTCCCTTACCGCGCCATGCCCACCCGGTCGGCGTGTGACGTAACACGCAGCCTGCAAAGCCAATGGATGGGCGTTAGGGGGCGCCACTGGGAACTCGACCTCGCGCATGCCAGGCACATCGAGCACATCGTCACCGATGAAGCAGGCCTGTTCGGCCCGCAGCTCGATCCGCTCCAGCGTCTGGCGCACCACGGTGGCCTTGTCCTCGCAGCAGGTGTAGACTTCGGTTACGTCGAGGCGTCGGGCGCGCGCTGGCACGATGGCGGTGTCGTCACCGCTGATAAAGATGACCTTCACGCCCACGGACGCCAAGCGGCGGAGGCCCAGGCCGTCAAGCACATTGAAGCGCTTGAACAGTTGCCCCTCAGGCCCGAAGTACAGCCCGCCGTCGGTGAGCACGCCGTCAACGTCACAGAAAAGGACCTTCACTGCCTGCCAGTCCATAAGGCTCTGTTGCCTCCTGTGCGGTCAGTTTACGCCATTATCGTCTTGCTCCGAGCGCATATGCCACACAAATATCAACGGCACGCCATCTATCCCTTCGGTCCAGATCGGTTTCTTCGTCTCGACTAGCCGGCGCACCTTGTCCGTGAATTCTGTGGGCTTGTTTTGGCTGACCACAAAGTCAGCCATCGCAAAGGTTGCCTCCCCAGCAGTGGTCTGCAGGTCTCGGCGCAGCGGCCCTAGATACTTGTACATGCGCACGACACTCTCCATGCCCTGCGGCTCTATCCAGACGATAGCGCCAGGCGGCGCGTTGTGGGTCAGCCAGTACGCCGCAGCAAGATACGTATCACCCCAGTAGGTCGGCTCCATTCCGGCCTTGGCCGCGCCCGGTAGCCCTCCAATCAACCCATTGTACGCCGACAAACAGTAGGGGTGAAAGTGGCCCACCTCGGCCACTGATGGCAGCAGCGCCAGGGTCACCACTAGCACCGAGATCATCCAGCCACGCTCGGACGCCACCGGCACAGCCACCCGCAAGCGCCTCACGATGCGCTCAAGTGCCAAGGCCGCCAGTACTCCCAGCCACGCCATCGCTGGTAAGAACAGCCTCACACCCCCATATTTGGGCGTGGACGGCAACATATTAGGCACAATATTCACTATCAATGCCAAGCCGGCCAGCAGCCATAGCCGGTCGAGGGGGCGTCCCCCTAGGGCTTTAAGATCTCTGAGGCGACCTGCCAGGTGCAGCCACCCGCCCAGACCCCCAAGAGCCAAGATGAGAGTGAATAGAGGTGTCGTTATCGCTGTCATAACTAGCGGGTAGTGCCACGGCGCCAGCGTGTAGATTCGGCCGAAGTACATCACGCCGATTTCCCAGTGGTGCCAGTGAAAGGCTAGGAACTCAGTCAGCCGCGTCCAAGTGTCATGCCACAGCCACGGCCAGGTGAGGAAAAAGACCGCCGGGGCGAAGACTGCGTAGCTGATCAGCAACCGGACGGAACGCTTGCGGTTTACGAACAGGGCATAGGGCAGTGTCACAAGCGGCACAAAAAAGCCGTTGACTTTGGTGCCGATGGCGGCGCCCAGGGCTAGACCTGCTATGACGAGGCTAAGCCTATCTCGACGCTCGGCGGCCCACCAGGCCGCGGCCACGGCCAGGAAGCTCATAGCCAGGGCTGGCGCGTCCAGAGCCCCAAGATGCGCGTGGGCGAAGACACGTGGCATGAAGAGCACAGCGCCGGGGGCAAAAAGGCAAGCGGCGCGCCCCACGCTCACGGCCCGGAGCAGCAGGTACATAACCGCCAGGGCAAGGCCAAACCAGAACATTGTGCCCGTGCGCATCCAAGTCAGAGGCAGTGCCCACCCAGGGAGAAGATGCAAGGCGACCACGATGCGGCTCGTCACGGCCGTGGTCAGCTTCATGAAGCCTGGGTGCGCATCCTTGCCCGACCAGTAGCAGTCGATGGCGGGATGCGAAAGGGCCGCGCCAGGATCCGTTATAAGGAGGCCCAGCCATAGGGCCGCCAGATCTGCCCGGGACATGTATATAGGCTCGTCGTAGGTCAAGCCGATGTCCGCTGCGGTGAGACCCAGCATCACCCACGTCAGCACACAGATGACCGCCGCGACCGCAAGGTCGTGTCGCCAGGACCAGAATCGCACAGATGGCGCAGGCGCCGTGGCAGAGGGTGTATCCTTTGACGGAGACTTCCAGCTGTTTGCTTCCCTTTTCGGCATCAAAGGAGTATGTTGGCCCACAAGTAGTAACAGGTCAACAGTTGGTGAGCGACGCCTTGGCTCTGGCATGCCCTTGAAGGGAACAGTGCCCAAGACGAGAATATGACCAGTGAGATTCTGAGCGCTGTGATCTCGATCTGAGGGGGAGATGAACCATGTCTGATCGCGCAAGCGATTTTCGGTATAGCACTGGGGCCGCCAAGGTTCCCTGGGCCGCCGTGGGAGAGCACCTCAATCTTGATGA
This sequence comes from Armatimonadota bacterium, assembly GCA_029777735.1. Lineage (GTDB taxonomy): Bacteria > Armatimonadota > Zipacnadia > Zipacnadales > FEN-943 > JAKORR01. The sequence continues at coordinate 2,651 of JAKORR010000026.1, forward strand.
CATCGAGGCAATACTGCGTTTCCTGGTACAGCCTCAGCAAGGTCGGGAGGCGGACTACGAAGCTGCTGTGGTCGCGGCACGGAGGGCCGTTGCCGACATGTTCGCAACCGGCGGTCCAGCCACCAAGTTGTCGCTGGACGCCAACGTGGCCGCTGTGGAACAGCGGGCACGCGAAATGCTGAACTGCAAGTACGCGCTGTTCTTGGCCAATGCCACGGCCGGGTTCGAAATAGCCTACAAGTTCGCGGCTCTCAAGCCCGGCGATGAGGTCATCTGCCCATCCATCACCTTTATCTCGACGATTCTGTTCCCGCTGTCCCAAGGCGCCAAAATTGTCTTCGCCGACGTAGACCCCCGCACGGTCAATATGGACCCGGCTGATGTAGCCCGCAAGATCACCGACCGCACGCGAATGATTGTGCCCGTCCACATTGGAGGCTATCCGGTCGACATGGACCCGATCATGGACCTGGCGCGTGAGCACGGCATCATGGTACTAGAGGACGCGGCGCACGCCTTTGGTGCTTGGTACAAGGGCCGCGCGGTTGGAACCCTTGGGCACTTCGGTGCCTACAGCATGCATGAGGTAAAGAACATCACGGCATGCGGCGAGGGTGGCCTACTGGTGACAGATGACGACACCTACGGACCGGTTCTGTCCCTTGCGCGCTATGTAGGTCTTGATCTAAGCCAGCAAATCCCCAACTGGCTCTATGACGTCGTCTGCCTACCCTCCGAGAAGGGCTATGCGGTACCGGGCAACTACTCGGTGACCGAGATTCAAGCGGTCGTCTTGTTGAGCCAGATGCAGCGCCTGGAGCAAATAATCGCCAAGCGCCGTGAGCACGCGCACTACCTTAACGAGCGCCTTGCCGAAGTAGAAGGCATCCTCACTCCGCCTTCCGACACCGACGAGATCAAACCCACCTGGCACCTCTACCTGCTCGAGATCGATCCCGGTGTGGTAGGCGCTGATGTGCAGGCCTTGAAGGCCAAGCTTACTGAGAAGGGTGTCACCAATATCCCGCACTTCGCGCCCCTATACAAGTTCCAACTGTTACACCAGCTTGGCTATGACCACGACGCCATCGCGGCAAGTTGTCCCAACACGGAGGAGGTTTTCAACCACCGTTTCACGCACCTGCCGCTGTACCCGCTTACCTTCGAGCAGGTGGAGTACATGGCGGACGCCGTCATCGAGGCGGTGGAGGAGCTCAAGGCCGGCAAGTAGTTCTTGTCTGCTGCGCTACACTGGACTATTCGCGGTGCCACTGAAGGAGCGCGCCAAAGGGCAGTTTGTGCCCTGCGGACGAGGAATGTGGTCGCTCGACATCGGGAGTATTAGGTTCAAAGATGCGCCTTGCCGTCAGGAGCCCCTCGTGAGGGCCCAGGACAGCCAATGCCCAGCTAGGCTCCAGAGCAGAATCTTGGCCCACTTCCATGAGAAACCAGCCACCTACGCGCGCTCATTCCTGCGCAGCAGCGACGGCCACCGACCGCCCCGGCCCATCTGGCCACGTCTATTCTGTGGGAACTATACGCTCCCGTTGGCCCCCCGAAGCTTGACGCGTTGGCAAAGAGCATATAAGTTAAAGACCCGCGGGCTTGCCGTCAGATGTTGGCCCCCTGCCAATTCGAAGGAGTAGAACTACTTGGCCGAGATTCGTCCTTTCCGTGGTCTGCGCTACCAGAAGAGCTCCGTGGCGGACATGAGTGCCGTGCTCGCCCCGCCTTACGACGTCATTTCAGAGGCACAGCGACAGGAACTCCTGGCGCGCTCTGAGCACAACATCGTGCGCCTGGATCTAGGCGACCAGCCCGTGGACACTCCGGCTGACCGGCGCAGCTACGTATCCTCGGCCGTGCTGTTGGAACAGTGGCGAAGCACCGGCGTGCTGGACTACGACCGCCGGTCCACACTGTACGTGTACGAGCAGGTGTACCAGGCCCCACCGCCGCACAACGACGTGCTGCGCCGACGGGGCATCATCGCTGCGGTGAAGTTAGAGCCGCTCGGCCAGGGAAGTGTTCTGCCGCACGAGGGAACCCTCGCCGAACCCAAGACCGACCGCCTGAAGCTGTTCTCGCAAGTGCAGTGCGCCTTCAGCCAAATCTTTGCCATCTACGAGGACCCCGACAGGACTATCGAAGAAGCTGCCCGGCCGCGTCTGGGCTCGCCCGAGTGGGGCTTCACCGACGAGTTCGGCATCACGCACCGGTTCTGGGTCCTGGACGACCCGGACGTCCTGGCCGTGGCCCAGAGGACTCTGGCGGAGAGGCCCATCATCATCGCCGATGGCCACCATCGCTATGAGACTCATCTGGCCTACCGCGACCTAATGAGGCAGCAGCATCCCGACGTGAGCCCGGCGCCGTGGGACTACATCACGATGTTTCTGTGCAACACAGCGCATCGGTCGTTGACGATTCTGCCGGCCCACCGCATGATTCGGCGGCTTCCCGCCGAGCTGCTGGAAAGCTTTGAGCGCGACGCGGCCGAGCTTTTCGACCTGCACTGTGTAGCTGTACGCCGGGGGCCTCAGGGCCGCGAGAGGGCCGTGGATCAGCTCCTCGAGCAGATGGCGCGTAAGTCGAACGAGACGGTCTTCGGTGCGTACTGGGGCCGTAGCTATGCGGTAGCTTTGCGGCTGCGCGACAAAAAGCGTGCCCTGGGCTTGTATTGTCCAGAGCTGCCTCCAGCAAAGCGCAATCTGGGGGTGGCGCTGCTACATTCCATAGTCATCCAGGGGCTGCTGCGCGAAACAGAAGACTTGGCCAGGACTAGCGGGCGAGGCAACATTTACTTTGAGCGCGATCCCTACCAGTGCTTCGCCGACGTGGACGAAGGCCGCGCCGCCCTAGCGCTGCTATGCAACCCGACGCGGGTGGAGGACGTCGTGCGTGTTGCCATGGCGGGCGAGCGCATGCCGCAGAAGGGCACCTACTTCTGGCCCAAACCCCTGTCCGGCCTTGTGCTTTACGATCTGCGGCCCGACGCCCCAACACTGGCCTAAGGACTCGTGGCCGGTGCGCCTGGCGCGGCCCGGCCAAGGCGCCATATGTGAACGTCTGGTCCTACCCGCAAGGATCGGCTGAGTCAACCACAGGCGAAATGGATTCTGCTCATCAGGGAGGAGCAAGATGTCTCAGGTCCACGTTCCTGAAATACTGATTGCACACGAGATACTCCAGGGCGTTGCAACCGTTGCCCCCCAAGATGCCGAGACAATGGTTGACGCCATCCTCCGCGCCTCAAAGCTGTTCGTATATGGGGCCGGCCGGAG
>JAKORR010000243.1 GCA_029777735.1 Armatimonadota bacterium
AGCACCGTCCGAGTGCTCGGAGGTACCGATCGTTGCTGGGGTCAGCACTTCGACTGGTCTTTGACGCAGCACGGCATCTACGGCACGAGTGCCGGCGTGCAGTGCCTAGCTATGGCGGGCCGCTCGGAAGACTCCCCACTCATGCGTGAGGCGGATCGCGTCCTTTGCAGCCTGGAGGATCCCGCCGGTCAGTTTCAGGCATCGAATGATCACCTCAACACATACAAACTCGTCTTCTACGTCGAGGGCATTGAGCCCACGCGTCCTGCAATAACACACCAAACCCTTGCTGCTCAGAGGCTGGTGAGTGCCGCGCTTTCGAGCGGCGGATGGCCCGACTCCCGGCATGCAACGGACGACACCCCGGACGCCACTGCGCTCGCCACTAGTTCGGCACTTTGGGCCCTTCGACGATTTGAGCTTTTCCACGGGTCCGATACCTGCGAGGCGGCCCTGCGGTACGTGGTCTCTCGCCACGCCGGATTTGCGCTTGGTAAGTCGCTGAGCGGCCCAACATTCATGGGGTACATGCTCATATGCCTCAACTCCTACGCGCGTACGCTTGCGGCCGATCGGGTCGAGGGTTACGCCGAGGCCCGCCAGGCTCTCGAGCGACGCCTCACGCGATGGGCAAAGCACAGACGACGAGACGACTACTTCGAGCAGTTCAGGTATGACTTCGTGGAGCTCCCCTCCACAGGAGCATCGCGGGACAGCGATTACATTGCGCTGATGCCAGACTGCCTTGTGGCTCTTGCGTTCTTGGAGGCGCCAGCCCGGCTCAACGCTCAGAGACGCCGATTCGTCACCCACGTCTTGGATGCATTGACTGATGCTGTACGTGATCAGAGCTTCCGGCCACGAAACGTTGATAGAAGGTCAACTGTGGACCACTTGTGGGCACAGCGCGTGCTGCATGCTTTTGGGCGCGGAGATGTGCGGAGAGCCTTTGGGAGAAAGCACCGGGCCCAAGCCGCTGGTAACCTATCCTTCTGGGCGAGGGTCTTGCCGCTTTTCCTGTTCGCGGGCGCTGCGACGTGGGTAGGGCTCGCTGACAGCATCAAGATGAGTGGCGCTTTGCAAGCTGGAATCATGACGATGGGTGTCTTGACCGGGGGGCTTGCGGTAGAGATGGTGGCGGGAAGGTACCTCAAGTGAACGGTGAGAGTCGTCTCGATGAGGTGGGGGAAGACTGGATTATCGAAAATGTCTTCGCGCCAAGATATCGAGCTCAAGGCACAGGTCGCTTCGGTGACGACGTGGCGGTGGCAATTGCCAACTTGTCGAGCGAGCGCGGAGCATTCGTGGCAACGGTTGACCCGTGTCCGCCACCAGCGGCGTTTGAATTGGGCGCGACGGATCCCTATCTATGGGGATGGCTTGCGGCAACCATCAATTTGAGTGATCTGGCTGCAAGCGGTGCGCGTCCCGTGGGCCTACTAAACTCGCTGCAGTTGCCTCCTGAAATGCGCCTCCGTGACTTGCACAGACTGCTGGATGGACTGGATTCAGCAGCGGCTGAGGCCAACACTCAAGTGATCGGCGGCAACATCAAGGAGTCCAAGAATGTCGATGTGACAGTGACTGGGCTCGGGGTTGCCTATCCCAGAACCCTGTCCAGGGAGGGTGGTATGCCCGGTCACTCCCTCATCGCCGTAGGCCCGTTGGGAGCGTTCTGGGCTGAGTTCCTTGATATCCGTAGAACGGGTGACCTGGCCGGTTTGAGCGCCGTCGCGTACCCGCGTGCGCAAGTTGCGGCTGGGCAACTGCTCGTGCGTTGCCCAGCGGTCAAGGCCTGCACTGATAACTCGGACGGCCTTGGTGTCGCCGCCTTGCACATTGCAAGGGCAGCAGGCTGTGGCGTAGTCCTGGAGCCCGATGAGTGTGAGTACTCGCCGAACGTAAGGCGGATTGCTGATGCGATCGGGGTATCCCCATTGCGGCTCGCCATTGGGTGGGGGGATTGGAATCTCGTTTGTGCGGTACCTAGTGCGGACGAGGCGGGTGTGAAAGCCGAGCTGGCGCGCCAAGGGATCGCATCCAGCCGTATCGGGCATTTGATCAACGAACCCGGACTTCACGTGCAAGAGGGAGGGGTCACACGGTCCGTTGCGCCTCTTGCTTCAGAACGGCTGACTAAGAGTTCTTGGATGACGAGCGGGCTAAGTGGTTACATCGAGCAGCTGCTCTCTTGGGGGAACTAGACGAACTACCCCTGCTCCGCTGGCGCAAGAATACTTTGACGGGCGTCTGCCGCATTGTCGTTTCGTCCTTGCCTGCCGCTTCCGGGAACACAGTAGTCGCGGTTCGCCCGGGTGGCGTGACCTGAGCGGTGCGGCCCGAGGCCCTGGGGAACGGTTTAGCAGACAACGTGGCGCGTCACATCGCCGCATGACCCAAGGGCCGGGACTGCCGACTCGCGTGGGCAAGCCAGGAGTCCTGCGTGTCGTTTCGGTATCGGCAGGACGAGCGCGGTCTGTGCGTGACTGCCCCGCTGTCTGCCCACGGTGTGTACCGCGTGGGTGAGTCTGTCAACCGGTGCTGGCTCCGGTGTGACGGTTTGATTCGGCCCCACTCGGCACCCCTGGTTGCGACTTCCTTTCGTTGTGGATCCGGACTTGGTAGGGCGGGCGGGCCAGGTACGCCTGCTTCGCTGTCGGGTCGAAGCCACAGGCGCGGTAGTAGGCGTGGGTGCTGGGGGTCTTTGAGCCGGTCAGGAGCATC
>JAKORR010000244.1 GCA_029777735.1 Armatimonadota bacterium
ATCGCTTTGGCGTGCTGCCTCACTAGCTCCTCGCTGGCGTTGGGGTACGTGGGTGTCAGTATCACTCGGCGCATGATGTCCTCGGTGCGTGGTAGCGTTCCTGCCCCGTACCTGGGTCTGCCGTCCTCTCGCCGTGGCACGCGGTAGATCTCCGATTCCTCACGCTCGTTGAAGTCCAGGAAGATCTGCTGGGTATGCAGACCTTCGTAGCGCTCCGGGTAAAAGCCACCTGCCCCTTCAGCCGCCAGAGCCTCCAGGAAGCGGTCGCGCGACAGGCCTCCAAGCTCCTCGGGCTTGTACAAAATCGCGTGCTGATAATGCACAGCCTTGGACCCCGGCACGCCTTCGACTATTTGGATCCCCGGCAAGTCGTGAATCAGCGATCGGAGTAACTCGAGATTCGCGTTGCGCCGGGCGTTGCGCTCGTGGAGATGACGTAGCTGGACCCTCGCCAAGGCCGCGGCCAGTGGGTTGATGCGATATTTGAACCCATAGCAGGTGCGCGCGTATCGTCGATAGCTCTCGTTCTGCAGCTCGCCGATGCGCTCGTAGTGTCCCAGCAGCACAGCGCGCTCGTAGTACTCCCGCTTGTTGGTCACAAGCACGCCGCCCTCGCCTGAGGGCAGCAGCTTGCTGGTCTGCATACTGAAAGCCCCTACATCGCCCAGCGTGCCGATAGACCGGCCATGCAGCCGTGCGCCGTGGGCATGGCTCGCGTCCTCAATCACCGCCACCCCACTTTCGCGTGTGATGGCCAGGATAGCGTCCATGTCGGCGGGCACGCCGTGCAGATGGACCACCACGACGGCCTTCGTGCGACTCGTGATCTTAGCCTCAAAGTCCTCGGGGTCCAAGCCAAGTGTTCGACCCTCCACCTCGGCGAAGACCGGGATCGCTCCTAGTGCCAGCGCTGGCATGATCGTCGCCCAATACGTATACGACTGGGCAATCACCTCGTGCCCTGGGCCGACCCCAACGGCAAACAGGGCCGCATGGAGCGCTGAAGTGCCGTTGTTGTGTGCCAGCGCATAGTGGGCTCCCACGTACTCGGCGAACTCCTGCTCAAACTGCCGCGTCACCGGTGGGAGCGACCAGTTGCCGCTCCGGACTACTTCGAGCACCGCTGCCTCTTCCTCCTCCGTATGCACAGGCCAGGACATAGCCTGCGGCTCTTCCAACATCACCGCCTTTTCCCCACCGAGCAAAGCCAGCGACGACATAGGCTCACTCCCTTCTTGATCACGACGTAACCGCCCTAAGCACCCCGTCCTGCTTCCTGCTCTGACACCTACCTCCTGCCTGTGGGGCACGCCACACTGGCGCCAAGTCCTGCCCTCACCACTACTGGGGTGCGCCAGTATAGATGCGCACCTTTGCGAAGACGCCGTCCGGTCCCCAAACCCAGAGACCGGGGTACTTCGGTTCACCGGGGCTCTTGCCCGTATAGGCCAGTGCAAGCTGGTCGTCCACGATGAGCTGCACCCGCCCGTCTGTCAGGATTTGGGCAATAACGTGATGCCACTTGCCAGGCTGCGGCAGTGGTCGCTCGCCTGTCGCCACCTGCTCGCCGTCGATCATTACCTTGTTCAACGTGTTGCCGTTGGACCCAAAGCCCAACAGATAACCGCTACCGTAGTTCGTAGGGTCGGCGAGCCAGAAGGAGGACAGGTCCCCGGCACTGTCACCCTTCATGATGCGCGTGTCATACTCGATTCGCACCGGCGCGGATACCTTCTCCGCGTAGGCGAGAAAGCCGCCGCTCCCGGAGCCAATCAGTAGCCCTCCGGCGCACTGCCAGGCCCCGCGCGCCACACGCCAGCGCCCGCCCAGCGTCGTGCGGTCAAAGTCATCCCCGTGGACGAGCTGCCACTGGACCCCGGCCGTGTGGCGCAGTTCACCGACAGCCGGTTGTGGAGTTGGCGCAGGCGGTACAAAGACCGCACGTCCTGCAAAGTCCTCGGGCTTGACGACGGTCACACGCCCCGGGAATCCGCCCGTGGGGGGACTCAACTCTGCGACGAAGCGCCACTGGTCGGTTGCAGTGCTCAGCTTGAACAGAAAAACGTTGTCACCGGCTCTGAGACTCACCGGCACCTGCCATTGTCCCGGCATAGGCTTGTCCGATCCCTGCGCAGCCCACAAGTACAAGCCGTTTACCGTCACAGC
>JAKORR010000245.1 GCA_029777735.1 Armatimonadota bacterium
AGGTAAACCTTGGTGCCTCGTGCTGGCCAGTGGGCAACTCCTGGGCCACTGCCGCCGCAACGAACTTCAGCATGACCTGCGTGCCGGCGATCGAAGTGCCTGCCTCACCCAGAGCATCGACGACTCCCGATTTCGTCATGCCCACGGTCAGTAGGTCACTGGCGGGCCTGCGGCAGGCACGGCAAGCCAGCAGACAAGCCGCCGCTTCGCCAAGACCAGCGCCTTGTCGAGCCAGCTCGTCCACCTTCTCGGTAGGCACGCGGGCAAAGTAGGCGATGATGTCGTATAGGGCACGCTGCTCCTCAGGCGTTGCGCCCGCTGCAGCCAAGTTGATCTGGGCCACCGCCACCCGGGCAGCAGCCCGGGCAGCCATTTCTCGCGACTTCTTGATCGCCTCGCGTGCTGGCGCGCCCTGCTTGCTCGCTTCGGCGCTTGCGACGCGCAGTGAGTCCTGAAGAAGCTGATTCTCCCCAAGAGCCAATAGCCGCTCCATATAGACAACCGCATCGGAGCACGAGGCCAACGCCCGTCCGGACGGCTCAATAGCAGCCCCGGCAAGACTCGCGGCGCTGGCCGCGTCCCGATAAGCCCCAAGCAACTCCCTACCGCTGCGTTCGATCCAGCCCGCAGCGCCCGGCGGACCAGCCATAGGCGACAGCGTCGCCACTCGGTCCATCAGGGTAACCACCGCCGAGGCAGAGGCGCTCACTGATGCCACCTGGTCCGAGATGCCTTCAAGCTGCGAGACCAGATCGGTCGCCTGGTTGATCACGGCATTGCTCTGCAGCAGCAAATCCTGCACTTGCTCCGTGACGCGCGCCTCAGTCTCTGCCAGCGAACTGAGCCGAGCCATCAGCTTGGTCGTAGTGCCCGTCAGTGGCGCCACTCGGCCCGCCAGGCTCGACTGGGCCTTTTCAGTGATCGGCTGATGGGCGGCCACAGCTTTCTTCTGAGTCTCTAAGGCCGCTAGGGCTGCAGTCATCCGGTCACGCTCAGCAGTCGAGTAGGCCGGCCAATGCTGAGGCTGCAGGGCCTGAATCACCTGGCTTTGGCGCGAGATGGAAGGAACATAGCCCAGTACGTCCGCCGCATCGGCCAGGCGCTGAGCTGCGAGCTGCAGATAGCCCCGACGGGCCGCCGCATCGGCTATCGCCAGATGCCCCGAGGCCAACTTCGGGTTAGCTTCCAAGGCCCGCTGCATCAGCTCAATTCCTGTCATATACCGGCCACGATTAGCATATCCTCGCCCGATTCGTGCTAAAGCCTCGGCATTATTGGGGTCGCACTCCGGCCGCGCCTTCTGTGCCGCAATCCGCGAGCTGGTCAGCGGGTGCGTCTGGAGCAAGGCCTCGATCTTCGAAGGTCGATGCTTCTCGTACTTCTCCATCAGCCGCGTGAAAAAGGCCACCCCTGCGCGGGGATCATGACCGGCCCGGTAGGTGTACAGGATCCCTAGATCATCGGCGTCTCGTTCGTCTTCACGGCTGTAGTGAAAGGAAAGAAGCCCCAGGCCAATCCCGAGAACATTAGCCAGGCTTTCGGACTCGCTGTTGACCACGCTCAGACCCACATTCCACAAAAAGCTGCGCTTGACAGCCTTGATGATGTCGCGATTCACAACATGACCGACTTCATGCCCCAGCACCACCCAGACCTCCTCCTCGTCCTCGGCGAAGTCAAGCAGGCCTCGCAAGACATAGACGTTGCCCCAGGGTGCAGCCATGGCGTTGACGCTGTCGGAATCCAACACCCTAAAGCTGTAAGGTATGTGCTGACGGGTGGACATCCCGACGATCGTATGGCCCAAGTTGACCATCCAGTCCTGCAAGGCGGGGTCATCGATGGGGCGGTAGGTGGACTCAATACCCCGCGACACTTGGCCCCCAAGCATCTTTTCTATTTTGTCCTCGTTACACCCGCTGAATATCAGAGGGACGAGCAAGGCTATCAGGCAAACGCAAGTATGGAAACGAGTTCCAGGCACGTAAAACCACCTCACGCACATACTACTGGGATTGTAAGGGTGGGTGTGGGCAATGTCAACGACAAAGGCGTCCGGCGGGCGCCGCCGTCCGGTCGGCTGAGTTGGAAAACGCAGATCTCAGGAACCCCAGCCTCAGATGGGCAGAACCGATTCGGGCGCAGCCTCGGGATGCCCGAAGTGCAGGATGATCACCGATACGATGACATACAGCAGCACGTCGAGAAGCAGCGGCTTGTCGCTTAGCAGAACTCGGTCTGGAGCTCCGCCCTCACCCTTGTTGTGCATTAGGTACAGATAGCGGAAGATACCGTAGAGCACAAAGGGCACTGTGTAGATCATGTTCGTGCTGCCCACCATGTGGATGGTGCGCTCGCTGATCGTGTACAGCGCATAAGACATCACCGTCGAGGCGGTGACGACAGCGATCATCTGGTCGAGCATGTAGGTGGAGTACTGGCCTAGAGCCGCGCGATGGCTCGCCGCTTCGTGCCCAAGCAGCACAAGCTCCTGGCGACGCTTTCCTAGTGCCAGGAAGAGTGCCAGCTGGGCGGTGCAGATCAGTAGCCACGGCGAGATATCGGCGTTAATGGCTGTGGCGCCCGCAACCGCCCGCAGCACGAACCCACTGGCAATGGCGAGCACGTCGATGATGACAACCTCCTTTAGGCCAAGCTGGTAGAGCACCATCACCGCCACGTAGGAAGCTCCCACGATCCCCGTGGCTGGATTCACGAGAAAGGCTAACACCAAGCCAGTGCCCAGCAGCACCACCGCGCTGACTGCCGCCAAGCTCACACTCAACTTGCCTGCGGCGATGGGCCGAAGACACTTGTGCGGGTGTCGTCGGTCCTCCTCCACATCCCGGATGTCGTTCAGCAAGTACGTGAAGCTTGCCAACAGACAGAATGCCACGAAGGCCAGAACCGCCTGTTGCACCGCGACCGGATCATCCCAGCGACGGGCGAAGACTAGCGCCGCGAGCACCAGACCGTTCTTCAGCCATTGCCTGGGGCGCAAGGCGGCAACCAGGTAGGGCAACTCGTTAGCCACTGGCTCCCTCCGGGCGGAGGAGTGGGAAGAGAATCACGTCGCGAATGTTGGTCTTGTCCAGCAGGATCATGGCCAGTCGCTCGATGCCTAGGCCGAGTCCACCTGTGGGAGGCATACCGTGTTCCAGGGCCAGCAGGAAGTCCTCATCGAGCGGGTGGGCCTCTGCATCCCCCTTAGATCGCTGTTCGGACTGCTCTTCGAAACGCTGTCGCTGTTCGAGCGGGTCGTTGAGCTCGCTAAAGGCGTTGCCGACTTCTTCACCACCAATGAAGGGCTCAAACCGCGCCGCGAGACGCGGATTGCTGTGGTGCCGCTTGGCCAGGGGAGACAGTGCGACGGGATAGTCAACCACGAAGGTAGGTTGGATCAGAGAAGGCTGGACGTGCCTCTCGAAGGCGCGGTCCACAACCTCCGCGAAGGACACGGGCTCCGGTTCTCCCAGGTTCAGGCCACCCGCCAACGCTACCGCCTCCTCGTCGGTCTCGACGGCCGAGAGGTCTACACCAGTAGCCTCTTCGATGGACCCGAAGAAGGATATGCGGCGCCAAGGAGGGCGCAGGTCTATCTCGTTGCCCCGGTACATCACCACCAAACTCCCCGTGACGGCGACGGCCATCGAGCAGACAAGCTGCTCGACTAGGTCCATCATGTCCGTATAGTCGGCATAGGCTTGGTAGGCCTCAAGGATAGAGAACTCCGGGTTGTGGCGCGAATCGACACCCTCGTTGCGGAATACGCGACCGATCTCGAAGACCCGATCCAGGCCACCCACGATGAGCCG
>JAKORR010000246.1 GCA_029777735.1 Armatimonadota bacterium
AAGGTACCATCACTGATATGTCTGGCGACGGTCTTGGCCGCCACTGCAGGCGCCGAGACACCCGCGTGGGTGCACCGCATCGTGTGTCCGATGGTCGGCCCCTTCAGCAAGGATTCCGGACCACCCGGCAAGACCCTCGACCAGATTCTCCAGGACTTCCGGCCCGAGATCGCCGAGTGGAGCGTGCTGCCCAGCCTCACCGACAATCCGCTGTGTCCCAAAGGCATCATCGGCGGACTGGAGTATCAGGAGTTCCCCCAGTCGCCCGAGAGGGATCTCAAGCTGTGGATAGACCACTACGGTACACCCTGGGAGCCAACCGAGGACTGCGGCGTAGCCGTGCCCAGCAGTGGCAAGATCGCCGACTTCAAGTATGGATCGGATAACCCCAACAGCCTTTACTACATGTGCCACAATTCGCCCCGGTGGCATGAGTTTCACAGGGAATCGATTCTCCGCGCAGCGCGCGCCCCCAACTGCGCCCTCATCCGACAGGACAATATCGGCGTTCCCTCCGGCGTCGGCTGGGACAACGGTGGGTGGTGCAAGTGGTGTCTAGCGGGCTTTCGGGAGAGGGTCCTGCGCCGTTTCACGTCCGAGCAGCTCCGCGAGCTGGGCGTGGCGGATCCCGAGGCCTTCGACCCGGCGGCCTATCTGCGCGCTAGGCTCGACGCAAAGCCCGAGGACCTGATCGAGAACCCGCTCATCCGCGAGTACACGCGGTTTCTTCTGAAGTCCAACTTGGACGCTTGGCAGGACGAGGTGGACGCGGCCCACGCCGTCCGGGCCGATCTGCCCATCTGCGGCAACCAGGGCTCCGGGGGCCTGCCGCCCTACCCCACCGTGCTGTTGTCGGACATCAGCGACCTCGTCTTCCTGGAGAACAGCCGCCGGCAGTGGCCAGATAACGGGAACAGCATCAACTACGCTCTGGCCCTAGCGGGAGCGCGGCACTCGAAGCCCGCCTGGATCTGGGACTTCGGCAGCCCGGAGGCAATGGAGGCCCTGGACGGCTCGCTGTTGTTTGTGGCCGAGTGCTACGCCAACGGCGCCACGCCCTACTACGAAATGAACAACCTGGGACATACGGCCAAGAAGGGCTACCACGCCATCGCCCTCGGCGCCAAGGCCTATGAGGCCCTGGGGCGGTACGCGCGCTTTGCTCACGCGCAGGCCGACCTACTCACTGGTGGTTACAGTGCGGAGGCGCCTGTGGCGCTGCTCTACTCGGTTCCGTCCTGGGCGCCAAAGTTCTGCGGGGCGATCCGCCTGGGCGCTGGAAGCATTCCCGCGAAGGCCCAGATTGGGCATTTCCTGGGCTTCGCGAGGGCCCTGGAGCACAACCACATCCCCTATAACGTGGAAGTACTGGGGGACGAGGAGCTCTGGCCCGACCGGAACCTGGCGGAGCGGCTAGCGCGCTACCGCGTGCTCCTCTGCCCGAACATCGAGGCGCTGGCAGACGCGCAGTTCGAGGCGATGAGGCAGTTCGTGGCGGCCGGAGGCCGAGTCGTGGTGTCCGGCGACTTCGGCACGCGCGATGAGGGATTTGCGCGGCGCCCCACACCCCTCTCGCTCGAGGGCCTGGATGAGTCGAAGAGCGGACGGGTCATACGCCTCCAAGACGAGCCCGCGCGGTTCGCCGCGGTAGAGGGCACCCAGGAAAGCCGGGGAGCCTCGCAGACGGTGGTGCTAAACCAGACGGAGCCGAGGGACCTGGTGGTTCGTGGGTGGAGCAAGGCCGAGAACGTATCAAGGCCGGCCGATAGCCATTACTCCCTGTGGGTGGACCTTACCTATCAAGACGGAACGCCGCTGTGGGCACAGACGGCAAGCTTCAAAGCGGGAACCCACGACTGGCAGCTTGCCGAGCTCACGATATACCCGTCCAAGCCTCTCAAATCCGCCACTGTACACGCGCTCTTCCGGTATCACAGCGGCGTTGTGTACTTCGACGACCTGTTCCTTGGCGAGGTGGGCAGCGACACGAATCTGCTGAAGAATCCGAGCTTCGAAGGCGGCGACGGCAAGCGGGTACCGGACTGGGAACCCTTCCTGGGGTGGCAGCAGATAGCCGCCGGGTACACGCCCACCACAGACACGGCGCACTCCGGGCAGCAGAGCCTTCGCTGCGAGATACCCAAGCCTGAGGGCGAATCCCCCGCTGCTGCGGCGCTGGCCAGGGTCTTCAGGGAGGCTCTGGCAGGTGCGGGGCCGCAGCTTGAGACTGATGCGCCGAGCACCGTTTTTGTGCGCCCCGTGCGTCGCGACGGCCAGGTAGTGATTCACCTGCTGAATCTCAACTATGATGACGGGCAGGACCGCGTTGAGCCAACGGGCGACTTTCGGCTGGCGG
>JAKORR010000247.1 GCA_029777735.1 Armatimonadota bacterium
AGGGAAAGAGCAAAGGCGCGGGGAATCTCCTGTGGTAGAGAGAGGAAAAGGGAGGTCCCGCGCCATGTCAGTAGACGCAGCAAGCATAGCAGCACAGGCTAAGAGGGGCAAGGATCGGCTTGGGCGTGGGAGTATACAGTTCCCGCAGGATAGACTTGGCCGAAGGGCCGAGGCGGCCGGTAGCCGTTGCTGCCGCGCGGGAAGGACCGCACGCAGGTGGCTAGTTTTCCCATGGAAGTGGACCAAGATTCTGCCCCGGAACCTAGCTGGGCGTCGACTGCCCTGCGATTCCTGTCTTGGGCCCTCACGACGGTCTCCTGACGGCCAAAGATTCATCCTGCGGGAACTGCACACTTCTCAAGGTCAGCAGGGCCTTCCCATCTCAAGCTAAAAGTGCTATATTATCTTTCAATTCAGCAGGCAAAGGCGACGACGGGGAGGAGTAAGCCTGGCAAACCCCTCGAGCGAGCCGGAGATGGTGTGAGTCCGGCGGGAGAGGCCCGAGCTGAAAATCACCCCCGAGCCGCGCACCGAAAGGGCGCCACGCCCAACTAGACTGCGCCGGGGCCCGTGCCGTTAAAAGCGGGCCGGTATCGGCATGCCGCAAGGCAGCCCGTACCGGAAGAGCGGACGACGCGAAGGTGGGTCTTTCGAATGTCCCGGTCTGGCTCACCGATCGCGGAGTCAACCAGAGTGGTACCACGGTGCCACAAGCAAACCGTCTCTGGGTGAGGCGGTTTTCTGTTTTTATGAGATCGCCCGCGCCTGCGAGGTCGGAGGGCAGAACAATGAGCGAGGCTGCGAGTGAGTGCGCGACGGGTAGTAGGTTACCCAAGCAGGTGTTGGTATACGACACGACGTTGCGCGATGGCTGCCAGGCGGAAGGCGTGAACTTCTCTGTTGAGGACAAGCTGCGGGTGGCCAGGATCTTGGACGACTGGGGTGTGGCTTACATCGAAGGTGGCTGGCCTAACGAGACGGCGCCGCGCGACCGCAAGTTTTTCGAGCAGGCCCGAGACGTCGAGTGGCGCCAGGCGCGGCTGGTCGCCTTCGGAAGTACCTGCCGCGCCGGCGTTGCGCCCGAAGACGACTCAAATCTGCGGTACCTGGTCGGGTCGGGCGCGCCCACAGTGGCGATCTTCGGCAAGAGCTGGTTGCTCCATGTCACCGAGGTATTACGCACGACTGCCGACGAGAATCTGCGGATGGTACGCGACTCTGTCCGGTTCCTCAAGACCCACGGCCTGGAGGTTATTTTCGACGCCGAGCACTTCTTCGATGGGTTCGCCGACGACGCTGACTACGCGCTGGCTGTACTGGAGGCGGCGGAAGAAGCGGGGGCTGACTGGCTTGTGCCCTGCGACACGAACGGGGGCTCGATGCCGCACCAGGTATACGAAGTCATGCGCGTGGTGGCCGAGCGAGTAAGGCTTCCGCTGGGGGTGCATTGCCATAACGACGCAGGCGTGGCTGTGGCTAACACGATCGAAGCAGTGCGCGCCGGAGCCAACATGATCCAGGGCACGGTCAACGGGTATGGCGAGCGGGCCGGCAACGCCAACCTGTGTGTACTGATTCCAAACCTGGAACTGAAGCTCGGTGTGTCGTGCCTCCCCGAGGGTAGCTTGGCAAAGCTGGTGCACGTATCGCGGGCCATAAGCGAGCTTGCCAACCTGCCGCACGAGCGCCGCGAGCCCTATGTGGGCGAAGCAGCCTTCGCGCACAAGGGTGGAGCACATGTCAATGCCGTCCTCAAGAATCCGGCGACCTTCGAGCACGTACCACCAGAAAGCGTTGGCAACGAGCGGCGTGTCTTGGTGTCGGACTACTCAGGCACCAGCACCGTCTTCCACAAACTCGAGAAGGCACGCGAGGGGCTTGACCGACGCGACCCCAAGGTGCGCGAAATCCTTCTGGAACTTAAGCGCTTGGAGGACGAGGGGTACGAATTCGAGGCCGCCGAGGCTTCCTTTGAGTTGATGGCGCTGAGGCTGTTCAACGAACTGGTAGATCCCTTCCAGCTCGTCGGATACCGCGTGATTGTAGATCGACGCCCGCTGGAGGAACCCCTGGCCGAGGCCACGGTGAAGGCACGAGTAGGAGACCGTGAAGTCCACACCGCGGCTGATGGTACCGGGCCGGTCAACGCCCTCGACCGGGCTCTGCGCAAGGCCCTAGGTGATCTCTTCCCGCGACTAGCTGATATCACGCTTGTAGACTATAAGGTACGCGTGCTCGATACGACCCGGGGTACGGCAACCAAGGTACGCGTGCTTGTCACCTCCACCGACGGCGAGGCCGAGTGGGTGACAGTGGGATGCCACGATAATATCATTGAGGCCTCATGGCAAGCGCTGGTGGATAGCATTATCTACGGTTTGCGGCGCAATGGTGGGCTGGAGCCGGCCGTGGAAGTCTAAGGACAGGACCACTGCAGTTGCGGACTCGAGCGGGTCGGCGTACCACAACAGTCAGAGTGCTCGTTGGTCTGACCTGCATGGGACGCCTTGAGTCCCTCCCCAGACGCTGCCATGAAACTCGGCTGCGGAGCTGGGCTTTTGCTATGGACGATAGTGCATCGCCAGGTAGGATTGTCGTAACGGGTCCAAGAGAGAGGCCCACACCACCGGAGGCTCAGTGGTGGGTTGAGCGCCTTGAGGCGCGCGTGGTCTCACGCGGGCGGTTCAGCCTTCAGGAATTGGTCAGGGAGCATGGCGCTTGGGGAGCGCTGGTGCTCACGGCGGAGCGGGCAACTTTCCATGTTCCGGACAGTGGCGTGGAGTACTTCTATCACCCCGCCATGGCCCGTCGCAGGGCCCGCAATCTGTCGAAGGGCATGGGGGATCCGATGGTCGATGCCATGGGCCTCAGGCCAGGGGACCGGGTCCTTGACTGCACTTTGGGACGTGGGACTGATGCCATAATCGCTAGCCTGGTGGTGGGACTGGAAGGCCGCGTTGTGGGCATTGAGTCCGTACGGATTCTGGCGGCGCTGACCGAGGACGGGCTGCAAAGTTTCGACACGGGGATAGCCGAGATCAATGAGGCAATGCGACGCATCGAGGTGGTATACGCCAATAACGCTGAGTACCTGGCGAGGGCCGAAGCCAGCAGCTATGACGTGGTCTACTTCGACCCGCTCTTCGACCGGCCGGTGGAGGCGTCCAGTGCCATGGTCCCCCTGCGGGCTTTGGCCAATAAGCAACCGCTGACACCAGCTGTAATGAGGCTTGCACGGCGTGTGGCCAAACGCTGTGTCGTCGTCAAGCAGCGGTGCTACAGCCCACTATGGCAGGAGTTACAGCCTGAGGAGCTGTTCCGCGGGCGTCACAGCAGCATCGAGTATGGGCGCTTCGCCCCGGTGTGAGGCCCGGTCGAGCGTCGCCGGCATCTTCCCTATTCCCCTCTCTGGCATGAGCGTCGGCTTGGCCTCAGCGCGCCTGGCCCCCACCAAGCAACACCGGCATGCCCAGATCGGCGAAGGGCGGCAGTGAGGCCACCGATGCCGTGTCACAGGTGTTGAGCAATTCCTTTTCTTGCTGGAAGAAGGTCACGCTCGCATTTACAGACGCGAGGCCGAAGAAATCCAGCTTTGCGCCACCGGCGAGCAGAAAGAGAGCCTTGGCCCTCTGGCACGGCGGCTGCGGAAAGATCACGTAGTCGCTCCCTACGAGGAAGGCGGGCTGCATCCAGCCCACCACCTCAGCCAGAGGCTTTGACCCAAACCCTAGGGAGAGGCGCGGGAAGCCTACACCGAAGTTGCCTGCCACCGCGCTAGAAGCGCCGGTGCGCAGCTCGCCATTCTTGTCTATCACGTAGGAACAGAGGCCCGTGTTCGACACGATCTTCGTGCCCTCGTACTTCAGCCCAAGGTCGCTGTCATAGGTAAAGTCGGCCTTGACGTTGACCGAGCCGTCGAAGGGCACCGAGGAGTTGACCACGAACTGCACACTCACACCCACGGTAACAGGGAGCCAACCCACGGGGAAGGGAAACTTGGCCAGCGGCACTTCGGGTTTGAAGTCGATGAAGTCACGGCCC
>JAKORR010000248.1 GCA_029777735.1 Armatimonadota bacterium
CTGGCGCGCCTTCTCGCGAGCCCTGGCGAACACGGGAAAGAGAATGGCCGCCAGGATCGCGATAATCGCGATGACCACTAGCAACTCAATAAGCGTAAAACCCCTCCGCATGATCCTTCGCCTCCCACTGCAAAGATATCGTGTTGTGTGGGTTACACAACACGGGACACACTCCCCTAGCAGGATGTGCCCTTTGACTCTGGTGCCAGACCGGCGGACGTCATCGTAGACTACTCACCTTGTAACTTTTCATCAAGCAGAAGTGGATAAAAATATACCCCCCCCGCGAAGATTGTCAAGAGAAGTGTTTGGTTCCCGCAGGATGAATCTCCCGCCGCCAGGAGGTCGTCGTGAGGGCCCAGGGCAGGGGAATAATCACAGGGCAGCCGACGCCTAGCTAGGCTCCAAAGCCTATCTTGGCCCACTACCATGGGAAACTCGCCACCTAGGCGCGTCCCTTCCTGCGCCGCGGCGACGGCCACCGACCGCTTCGGCCATCTGGCCAAGTCTATCCTACGGAAACTGTACACTCCTCCCTTGCCATGGCCCCGTGATTCTGGTAGAGTAAAGACACTATAGGACGCAAGGCGTAAGGCTATGCAGGAAATGCAAGAGACCGATCACCTCCTTACTGTCAAAGAGGTTGCTGCCTACCTTGGTGTCTCTACCAAGACCGTCTACCGTTGGCTACGCAGCGGCACCCTTCAGGGCCACCGCGCTGGCTGGACCTGGCGCGTGCGCCGCTCTGTCCTGGACGAATGGCTCGCCACCCGCCGCCGCCGTGAGTCCCGTCGGCATCCCCCAGAGCAGGTCCTTGCCCATCTCGCCCGTATAAGTAGGCACATCCGGTCTGCTGCTGGCCGGGAGTTTTCCACCGAGGAGATCGCCCAGCTTGTCCGGGAGGGGAGAGCTGAGCGTGCGACCGGTGTGTATTGATGCCAGTTTCGCGATCCGATCGGTTCTACCCGGACCTGCAAGGGACAAGGCACAGGCTCTCTGGACTAGGTGGATAGCCGGCGAGAGAAGGATTCTTGCCCCACAGCTATGGGTGCTCGAGATCACAAACGGTCTGTGGAAGCTCACTTGGGGTGCCTCTCCGCTCGTGGACAAGCCAACAGCCAGGGAGGCCCTGGAGTATCTCCTTCTGCTTCCGGTCGAGCTATACAACCTGGAACGGCGGGCTCTGCAGCTGTGGGATGAGGTACTCAACAAGATGGGGATCACAACCGCCTATGACGCAGCTTACCTTCTCACCGCGATGCTTAACCAGGCGGACCTTTGGACCTGTGACAGACGTCTTTTTGCCGAAGCGGAGGACTCGGGCCTAGCCCGCGCGATCCACTTGCTGGAGTAGGCTCGAGCACAGGAGGCATAATTTAGCAGGCAACCACAAAATGAAACGACCCACGAGCGGCAACTCGTAGGTCGCAAATTCTAGCCGCCCAGGGGGCGCTTGAGTATACTCCCATGGGCCAGTGCTCTATTGTGTGCGAACACTTTAGAGGGTTGAGTGTTGGTAAGCCCCTAGGGCAAGGCGGGAGTGTTGGGTTCTCGCAGGATGAATCTTCCGCCGGCAGGTCGTCGTGAGGGCCCAAGGCAGGAATAATCACAGGGCAGCCGACGCCTAGCTAGGCTCCGGAGCAGAATATCTTGGCCCACTTCCACGGGAAACTCACCACCTGCGCACGCTCCTTCCTACTCGGCAGCGACAGCTACCGGCTGCCTTGGCCCTTTGGCCAAGTCTATCCTGCGGAAACTGTACTCCCCACTTGCGACATCCCCTTGACGTTATGCAGGTGAGATGATATAAAACACCAGGGCCCATTAGCGAGCCAGTCGGGCGGCGCCGGGGCACGGTAGCAACATCGTCCCGTCCTTATCTGTCGACTATCATGCGGCCAAGGCCGCTGATGGTAAACCGCAGAAGGGGGGAGCGGTAGATGGCAAGCACTGCTGTAACGATCGTGAAGGTGCGGAAGAACGCGAGTGGTGCCGTGACCCATGTGGTGTACGACAATGGGAAGGTGGAAACACTTGCCCAGGCTATCAAGCGGGCGCAGAAGGGTGGCATTGCGAACTTCGACGCCGTGACGCCGAAGAGTGGATCGCCGTACCTGCGGAAGGCGAAGGGCCAGGAAAAGGGGTTGGCAGAGCTGCCCGAGGACGAGACCGCCAAGCCCGCCAAGTGTGCTAAGCCCGCCAATCCGGCCGCCGCAGCGAAGAAGCGCAAGTAGTAGGCCCAAGCCAAGCACTGTGTGGCTGCAGTCTCCCCAAGCCGACGTGGGAAGCCACGGTCGACGAGTTGTCGTCCACGCGTGGATATTGGTATTTTTGCTTATTGTCCCTGCCACGGTCTGGGGCAAGAGCGTGGAATATGAACGTGTGTTCATCGACGGTGTTGTCTACCACACTATCCGCGTTGACCTCAGCGATCCCACCGTCAAGGTTTCGCCTCTGCTCACTGCGCGCTACCCCGGCGGCGACGAACCCGCCGGTCGTATCCTGCGACGCTACTGGCCCTCGGCAGCGGTAACGGGTACGGAGTTTTGTACCGTCTCCCTGCGGCCCATAGGCGATCTGGTCATTGACGGTAGGCTGCGTCACTTCGGAGGCATGGGCAAGGCTCTGGCCATAACGCCGGACAACCATGTTGCCTTCCTCAGCGTCCCTTATGGCCGTAAGCTCGACTGGGCGGGCTTCGAGAGTGTAATCGCCGCAGGTCCGACGCTTATCCACGCCGGCAAGGTGAGCCTCTCGCCTGCCTCGGAGGGCTTCACCGATCCGCACGTTCTGGGCAAGGCCGCTCGGGTAGGTGCAGGGGTCACCAGCTCGGGCAAGCTGATCCTGATCGCAACCAACAGCCCAATCTACCTGAGGACGCTGGCCCATGCCCTCAGGAAGCTTGGATGTGTAGAGGCCCTTAACCTCGATGGTGGTTCCTCGGCAGCCCTGTATTACAGGGGACGCTGGGTACTGAGCCCCAAGCGACGCTTGGTTAATCTGCTTGCGGTGTTCGAAAACGTGCCGCGCGATCGCCGCAAGGCCGCCGAACCGACGGGCGATCGCCCGCTGGCCATGGCCCGCTGGCAGAGCGAGCAGGCCTGGGAGCTCGTGCAGAAGGCTCGCAAGTTGCCTGTAGGCGATGCCAAGGTCGATTTGCTGGTTCGAGCCTGCGAGTTGGACACGACGAATGCCTCCTTCTGCCTGGAGCTGGCGGGTGTGCTGGAGACTATGGGTGATCGCCTGGCCGCCGGCGTATCCTATGCGCACGCCAGCAAGAGGTTCAGGGAGAAGGGGATGGTGACGGAGGCTCTGAAGGCAGCTCGCAAGGGTGAGCAGCTCGCGCCCCAGGAGGCCGAGGTGATCATGGAGCTGGGCCGCGCCGCCAGGGTTTCCGGGTACGCGGATCTGGCACGAGAGACGCTGGGGCGAGGGCGTGCCTTGTCCCTGCTCCAGCCGCTGCCCCAGTCCAAGAGCGCGAGCCTCGAGTCCGTCGCCAAGGCGATCAGGCAAGTGACCAAGGGTCCCGAGCCGCCGCACTATCTGCTCGCCGGTACGATCAGCGGCAACACCCTTTCCGCCGGCAACTTGGGCCTGTACGTGCATCTGCCACCGAGCTGGGACTGGCTGCCAGTGAGCCAGCCAGCCAGTGCCGTGGCCAATCGGCGCTACATGCCGTGGCTCATGCACTTCGCTGTGGTCGGGGTGCCAGCCAACGCCGGCCTGAACTTTATCTACCAGGAGTACGTGCGCAACACCATGCTCATTACCGACACACCTGTGCCGACGATTTTCGGCGACGCCGTGGCAGTCCGGTTTTCGGCGCAGGCCATGGCAGGAGAGGAGCCCGCGCGATATACCATCACCTTGGCTAAGCGTGGATCCTTGCTCCTCATCGTTACTGCTGCGGCCGAAGACCGCTGGTGGGTGCAGGCGGAGGAGGAGTTCCGTGAGGTGCTGAAGGGTACAGCCTTTGTCCGGCCTCTCTTTGGCCTTGGCCTCGACCTGCTTTGCTGGCCTCCTTCTTACTGCACGGCTCTCTCATCTTGGCCGTCCCCGCCGCGCTGGTCCGCACGGTGCTCCGCAGCGGGGCTTTGACGCCTGGAGCCAGGGAATGTACCCTTTGCCGACAGGGTGCGTCCAGGCGTCGGTGCGGGCTTCTGCTCGGCCTCTCGGCACCGGGCGGTGAGAGTGTGAAACGGTGGGTTACTGATGCCTGAGGCCCAGTCGGTCCACGTGGCTCTCGGGATAGGTTCGCGCGTTTTGCTTACGGCCTGCATTGGGCTACGGTTCGCGCGGCGCCGGCTGGTAGCCCCAAGGAAGGAGAACCACATAGTGATGCAACGTTCCGAAGAGTTCCAGGTCAAGCTCGACCGCCTTCGCAACTTCATGAGCCAGAAGGGCTACGACGCCGTAGCGCTCACCACGCAGGCCAACTACGCCTGGCTCACCTGTGGTGGAGACAACCACGTGGTGATAGCCAGCGAGGGCGGCGTCGCCTACCTGCTGGTGACAGCTGACGGCGTTCATCTGTTGTCCAACAACATCGAGGCGCCTCGACAGGTGGAGGAGGAGTTGGAAGGACTGAGCCTCACAGTCCACCAGGAGATGTGGCATGACGAGGACCGCGATAGGATGGCCCAAGACGTCGTGGGAGACGGCAAGGTGGCCAGCGACGGCGCTTGGCCCAAGGGCTCGGTGAACGAGGTGGCTTCTCTTGCCCGACTGCGCTGGCAGTTGCTGGAGCCTGAAATCGAGCGGTATCGCTGGGTGGGCAAGCGTACATCTGCCGCGATGTGTCAGACGGCTGAGACAATTGAGCCGGGCATGACCGAGCACGAGATCGCGGCTGTCCTAGGTGGCGCGCTGCTGTCCCACGGCATCCTTCCAGCGGTGTTGCTGATCGCCACCGACGAGCGCTGCTACCGCTATCGCCACCCTGTACCCACGGAGAAGAAGCTCAAGCGCCAGGCGATGCTGGCTATCGGGGCACGGCGCTGGGGCCTGGGCGTATCGGCCACTCGCATGGTGTACTTCGGGCAGCCCGATGAGGAGCTTCGCCGCCGCCATGAGGCCGTCTGTCGCGTGGACGCTTGCCTTATCAGAGAAACGGTCGTGGGCGCGGCGGTAAAGGACATCTTCGCCCGCGCGATCGAGACTTACGCCGCGACAGGCTACGGCGAGGAGTGGAAAAAGCACCACCAAGGCGGTGCGACGGGCTACGCCCCCCGCGACTATCGTGGCGGGCTGCGCTCGTCCGAGGTGGTGCTGGAGGGGCAGGCCTTCGCCTGGAACCCATCCATCAGCGGCACCAAGTCCGAGGACACTATCATCGCTACCGCGGCGGGCCAGGAAATACTCAGCGCCTCGGACGACTGGCCCCTAGTGGAGATTAGCTATGGAGACAGCACCTTGGGGCGGCCGGATATCTTGGTTCGCTGAGTCGCTCCGGGAGAATGGGGAAGGTCCCGCACAAGTCCCGGCACCACAGTAAGATCAGAAGCCACTGACGGAAGTGGCAGCAATGCGGGAGGCAAGCAGTGTATCTAAAGCAGCTATACCTGCGCGGCTTTAAGACCTTTGCAGAGCCCACTACCCTGGATTTCGACGACGGAATCACGGCTATAGTCGGCCCTAACGGCGTCGGCAAGAGTAACATTGTTGACGCCCTGCTATGGGCTTTGGGGGAGCAATCGCCCCGCACGCTGCGCACCTCGAGCTTGCAGGAGGTAATCTTCGCGGGCACCGAGGACCGCCGACCCTTAGGCATGGCCGAGGTGACCGTCACCCTCGACAACAGTGACGGCGCCTTGCCCACGGACTACGTCGAAGTGGCGATCACTCGGCGCCTCTTCCGCAGCGGTCAGAGCGAGTATCTGATGAACCGCACGGCCGCCAGACTGCGCGACGTGCGCGACCTTCTGCTCGACACGGGCCTGGGCCCTGAGGCCTACTCTGTGATCGGCCAGGGGCAGATCGACGCGATCCTCTCCGTACGGCCGGAAGACCGGCGGGAGCTGATCGAGGAAGCCGCCGGTGTACGCAAGTACCGCGTGCGACGCGACGAGGCTGAGCGGCGCCTGGAGAATGCCCGGTCCGAGCTGAGGCGCCTGCGCGACATCATCTCCGAGCTGTCGAGCCATCTGCAACCCCTAGAGATAGAGGCCGATCGAGCCCGTAAGTACAGCGCGCTGGACGAGCGGCTACGGGAACTGGAGATGCAGCTCTTCGCCGCAGAATACGCCGCGCGCAAGCGACGGCGCGGAAGGCTGGAGAACGACCGTGCAGTGGCCCAACAGGAGCTTTCCGAGTTGCGCGAGCGGCTGAAGGCAGCCGAACACGACCTGATAGAGGGCCGACGAGAGCTGGAGGCCGCTCAAGCCCGCGTAGAAGAGCTGCGCGATACCGTCATCGATCTCGAACGTAAGGTGGAGGACCTGCGCCGCCGCCGCGACCTCGCTCATCACCAACGCACGTCCCTGGTCCAGCAGCTTGAGGCCTACCAGCAGTCTGAGGAAGAGGCGCTACGGCACAAGCAGGAGGTTGAGCAGCGCACCGCTGCGCTGGAGCAAGAGCTGGCGGCCGTGCGCGAAGAGCTGGTTCGGGCCCGCGACGACCACGCCCGCGCTGAGCAGCGGCGCCACGATCTGGAGGAGCAAGCTCGGCGCCTTGCGGCCGAGCGGCAGCAGCGTGATAGGCTGATCTCGAGCCTTACCGAGAAGATCTCCCGCGCTGAGCAGGAGGCGCTGGGCCTCGAGGGCCTGGAGAGTGAACTCCGCGAGCGCATAAGCCGCGTGAAGCTTCAGATCGAGCAGATGCAGCGCAAACACGCGGAGCTGATGGCGCGGCGCGGACAAATCGAGCGGGAGCTTGAGAAGGTGCGCGCTGGGCTGACCGAGGCCCAGGAGGAAGCCCGGGAGGCGGAGCAGGCTCACCGTCGCAGCCGCCGGCTCCTCGACGAGCACCGTGCTAAGCTACGACTGCTGCGCGAAAACCGGGCGGCTGTTGAGGCAGTGTTGAAGACCCTCGATCAACTCGCGCGCAGCCGCGAGACGCTTTCGGAGGCCTCCGCTGCGGTTCTACAGGCCGCCGATGTGGGGCGACTCGAGGGCATCCTAGGGCCTGTAGCTGCGCTGATCGAGGTGCCCTTCGGTCTCGAAGCAGCCATAGCTACAGCGCTGGGCGAGCGGGCCCAGTGGGTTGTGGTTCAGGACCGCCGGGCGGCGTTGGCGGCCGCCGAGCTGGTGTTGCAGCGTGAGCTGGGCCGTCTGGGACTGCTGATCCTCGACGAGCTCGCGCCCGCTATCGCACTTCCCCCCGAGGCGGAGGACCCCCGCGCGATGGGTTGGGCCGCAGACCTAGTCAAGGCCCAAGAGGGCCTCGAAGGCCTGGTGCGTCACCTGCTGGGCGATGTGGTCCTTGTCGACACGCTTCCCACTGCCATGGCCGTGCGTTCGGCCGCGTCAGCTGAAAGCCTGGCGGGAGGAAGTGTACGACTGGTCACTCTTGGCGGCGAGATGATCGGCGCTACCGGCGAGCTTGTCGTCGGTGGCCCAGCAGAGAAGCAGAGCCCCGCACTCGCTCAGGCCCGCGACCGCCGCCGTGCCCAGGAGCGTCGCGAGCGCCTGGCCAAGTCCGAGACTGGTCTAGTGGCCGTCGAGCA